>CAZCJT010000334.1:0-3598 GCA_964498565.1 uncultured Acidimicrobiaceae bacterium | reverse complement strand
GAAGGCGCCACGGCGCCCGGGCGCGGCGGCCCGTGCGGTGTCGAGCACGGCGTAGCCGCAACGGGACAGCCCGGGGTCGATCCCCCACACGAACATGGGTTCGACCCTACCGGGGCCGGGGGATGCCCTCGTGGATGGTGGTCGGGGTGCTCAACTGTCGCGGTCGTGGTGCCGATGGACCCCCCGTGCTGATGTCTGCCACCGCCACCTCCCTCGACGCGCCCCAGCAAGCCGGTGCGCAACCCGTGGTCGCGATCGACCGGGTCGAGCGGACCTTCGGTGACCAGACGGCGCTGGCCGGGCTGTCGTTCACCGTCCCGGAGCGGTCCATCACCGTGCTGCTCGGACCGAACGGGGCGGGCAAGACCACCTGCACCCGGGTGATCACCGGAGCGCTCGGCCCCGACGCGGGCACGGTGCGGGTCTTCGGACTGGACCCCGCGGTCGACGGGCCCGAGGTCCGACGCCGGATCGGCATCGTGTCGGCGAAGCCGGCGCTCTACGACCGGCTCTCCGGCCTCGACAACCTGCGCTACGCCGCCGAGCTCTACGGCCTCGGCCGCCGCGACGTCGCCGCCCGGCGCATCCAGGAGTCCGCCGAGCGCTTCGGCATCCACGGTGCCCTCGATCAACAGGTCGGCGGCTACTCCACGGGCATGAAGACCCGCCTCGCGCTGGCCCGCAGCGTCCTGCACGAACCCGACCTGGTCCTCTACGACGAGCCGACGTCGGGCCTCGATCCGGAGTCGTCCTACGCCGTGCTCGAGCTGATCCGGGAGATGACCGGCGAGGGCGGCACCGTGGTCATGTGCACGCACCTCCTCCTCGAGGCCGAGGGCCTCGCCGACCAGGTCGTGATGCTCCAGGAGGGACGTTCGCTGGTGCAGGGCCCGCCCGACGCACTCGTCCGTCGGTACTGGCCGGACCGCACCGTGCTCATCGACGCCGAGGATGTGTCCGTGGTGGCCGGGCTGGTCGGTGAAGCAGGCGTGCACGACGTGCGCTTCGACGGTGACGGCCCCGCCACCGTGGTGGTCGACGACCTGGCCCGCATCCCCGACCTCGTGCTGGCGCTGGCCCGCATCGGCGCCCGGGTGACGCGCGTGGAGGCCGAGCGGCACTCGCTGGAGGACCTCTACTTCGCGGTGCGGCGCAGCAGCGGCGAGAACCGGATCGGCGAGGTGGAGCAGTGACCACGACATCGGACTCCCCCACCACGGCCGCCGCCGGTCCGCCAGCACCGCCCCCGAAGGGCCACGGCTACGCGAAGCGCCCGGTGCAGCGGGAGACCGGCCGGCTCCACCGGGACCAGATCGCCGCCGTCGCCCGCACCGAGCTCAAGCAGCTGCTCCAGGCCAAGGACTTCTGGGGCCCCATGGTCGGCCTCGGCGCCATCTTCTTCTGCGTCGTGCCGACGATCCTGCTGTTCAGCCTCACCTCCATCGCCAGCGTCGACGCCGTCGAGCAGATCAGCCAGACCCTCGAGGTGCTGCCCGACCGGGCCCAGGCGTCCATCGAGGCGTCCACGGGTGGCGAGGAGGCCAGCCCCCAGGGCCAGGCGTCGTACGCGCTCGCCGTGTTCCTGTTCGCCCCTGTCGCCGTGGTCGTCCCGCTCACCATCTCCACCGCCGTCGGCGCGGCCACGATCGTCGGCGAGCGCGAACGGGGCACCGGGGAGTTCCTGGCCCACTCCCCCGCCGGGGTACGCGAGATCTACCTCGGCAAGCTCCTCGCCTCGCTGGTCCCCGGCTACGCCACCACCGTCGTCGGCTTCGGCATCTACTCGCTGATCGTCAACCTCATCGTCGGGCCGGAGGTGGGTGGCTGGTTCTTCCCCACGACCCAGTGGTGGATCCTCATGGCCTGGGTCGTGCCGCCGTTCCTGGCCCTCACCCTGTCGGTGGTGCTGCGCCTGTCGGCCCGGGTGAAATCCACGGCGGCGGCGCAGCAGGCCTCCGGGCTGGTGAGCCTGCCGCTGATCATGGTGGCCTACTCCCAGTCCACCGGCGCCCTGTTCGGCGGCTCCCGGGTGACGTGGATCATCGGCGGCCTGGCCTGGCTCCTGGCCATCGTCGGCCTCCGGCGGGGCATGCGGGCGGTCAGCCGGGCACGACTGCTCGGCGTCGCCGACGAGCAGTAGCCCAACCGGGCCGGATCCGTTCGCCGCCGATCGGCGGCGACGGGGCACCTGGCGCCTGTTGCGCGCCGATCCTTGCGGCGCTCGACCGGACCCTTCGCGACCGATCGGCGCCGGACAGGCGGATCCGCCCCGTTCGCGACCGATCGGCGCCGACCAGACGGATGCGCACCCGTCGGCGCCGAACCTGCGTCAGCGCGGGTCGTCGGCCACGATCGTCCCGTCGGCCAGCTCGAGCCGGCGGGTGAGGGTGACGGTCTCGAGCAAGCGCCGGTCGTGGGTGACGAGGAGCAGGGTTCCCGGGTAGCCCTCGAGGGCGAGCTCGAGCTGCTCGATGGCCGGCAGGTCGAGGTGGTTGGTGGGTTCGTCGAGCACCAGGAGGTTGACGCCGACGAGGGCGAAGGCAGCGAGGACCGCTCGGGTGCGCTCGCCGGGCGAGAGCCGGCTGGTCGGCCGGGCCACGTGCTCCGGGCCGAGTCCGAGTTTGGCCAGCTGCGAGCGCGCCTCGTTCGTCAGGATCCCGGTCTCGGCCATGAACGCGTCGAGGAGCGACTCGTCGCCGGCGAACCGTCCCCGGGACTGGTCGAGCGTGCCGACCACGACCGACGGGCCGACCCGCACGGTGCCGCTCGTGGGCTCGACGTCGCCGAGCATCGTGCGCAGCAGCGTGGTCTTGCCCGAGCCGTTCGGGCCGACGAGCGCGATCCGCTCTCCGTAGCCCACGTCGAGGGTCACCGGGCCGAGGCTGAACGCCTCGCCGTGGTCGACGACGACATCGCGCAGGGCGACCACCTCGTCGCCGGAGCGGGCGGTGGTGGCGAAGTCGAGGCGGAGGTCCCAGCCCTCCCAGGGCTTGTCGACCACGTCGAGGCGCTCCAGGGCCTTGTCGGCCCGCGCCGCCTTGCCGGCCAGCTTCTCCGACGACGCCTTGTTAAAGTGCCGGATGAACTTGTCGGTCTCCCCGGAGCGCTTCACCTTCCCGATGCCCTTGGCCGACCACTCCCGGGTCTGCTGGGCCTGACCCCGGAGCGCGTCCCTGGCGTCGACGTAGGTCGAGTAGGCCTCCTCGGCGTGGCGCCGGGACGCAGCCTGCGCGTCGAGGTAGGCCTGCCACCCGCCGTCGTACCGGGTGGCGGTCCGGTCGTGCTCGTCGATCTCCACCACGCTGGTGACGACCCGTTCGAGGAACGCCCGGTCGTGGGAGATCAGCACGAAGCCGGCGGAGGAGTGCACGAGGAAGTCCTCGAGGAGGGCCAGGCCGGCGAGGTCGAGGTCGTTGGTGGGCTCGTCGAGCGCGAGCAGGTCAAAGCCGGCGAGCAGGACGGACGCGAGGTTCACCCGGGCCCGCTCGCCCCCGGACAGCGTGGCGGCCGGCTGGTCGGCGCGGCTCGCCCCGAGGCCGACCCGGTCGAGCGTTTCGCCCAAGGTGGCGTCGAGGTCCGCGACGCCGAGGTGCATCCA
>CAZCJT010000333.1:0-3607 GCA_964498565.1 uncultured Acidimicrobiaceae bacterium | reverse complement strand
GTCGGTGCGTCGAGGAGCAGGACGTCGGCGCCGTGGCGGTCGACCTCGTCGAGCTGCGGGTCGCCGGCGGCCATGCCCCGGATGAGGATGGGGACGCGGGCGTGGACCTCGGCGCTGGTGGCCGGCGTCTCGGCGCCGTGGAGCTGCGCGGCCCGCAGGCCGACCCGCTCGACGATCTCGAGCACCTCACGGGCCAGGTGGTCGCGGAAGACGCCGACGGTGAGGACGTGCTCGGGGACGGCAGCGATGATGTCGATGGCCTGCTCGACCGTGACCTGCCGGCGCGAGGGGGCGAAGATGAGGCCGATCGCGTCGGCGCCGGTCTCGACCGCGACGGCGGCGTCGGCAGCGCTGGTGGTGCCACAGATCTTCACGAACACGGTCCGCGACCGTACCGGGGTGCCGACCGGTTCCTGCAGTGCATACCGCCCGGCGGCCAAAGGATCGTTCTGGCCTACGGATTCCCCCGCATGCGGGGGAATCCGTAGGCCAGAACGGGTCAGTGGGGGGCGCGGAGGGCGGCGACGGCAGCCGTGGGGTCGCCGGAGGTGACGAGGGACTCCCCCACCAGCACGGCGTGGTATCCGGCGGCGGCCAGGGCGGCCGCATCCTCGGGACCGCGGACGCCGGACTCGGCGACGGAGACGACGTGGTCGGGGAAGGCCCGGGCCATGCGCACGGCGCGCTCGTGGTCGACCTCGAAGGTGACCAGGTCGCGCTGGTTCACGCCGACGAGGGTGGCCCCGACGGCGAGGGCCCGCTCGAGCTCGGCCTCGTCGTGGACCTCGACCAGGGCGTCGAGGCCGACGTCGGTGGCCACCCGGTGGAACTGCGCCAGCTCGTCGTCGTCGAGGGCGGCAGCGATGAGCAGGACGCAGTCGGCGCCCATGAGCCGCGCATCCAGGACGTCCCTGGTCGAGACGGTGAAGTCCTTGCGCAGCACGGGCAGACCGGTGGCCCCACGGGCGGCGGTCAGGTCGTCCGGGGAGCCGCCGAAGTGGACCTCGTCGGTGAGCACGGAGAGGCCCGTGGCCCCGCCGGCCTCGTACTGGCCGGCGAGCCGGGCGGGATCGAGGTCGGCGAACAGGTCACCCTTGGACGGCGACCGGCGCTTGACCTCGGCGATGACGGCCAACCCGTCTGCGGCCCGGATCGCACCGGCGAAGCCACGGGTCGGACCCATGGCCCGCGCCGCGTCGAGCAGCTCGTCCTCGTCGCGTTGGTCGCTCGCGGCCGTGAGGCGGTGGGCGAGGAGGATGCCGTCGAGGTAGGTGGCCATCAGCGGGCGACGGCAGCTGCTCAGGAGGGCAGGCCCTTGGCCTGCACCGGCGTGCAGATGTGCAGCTCCGGCGCGCCGGCGAGCAGGCCACCGAGCGTGGCGCCGAACGCCTTGAACGCATCGCTGCCGCTGTGGGCCTGGAGGGCGTCGCCGCCGGTGTACAGCTCGTACACCCAGACGGAGGTGTCGTCGGCGGTGTCGGTGCTGATGGCGTAGACGACGGTGCCGTCCTCGGTCTCGACCTGGGGGAAGTACTCCCGGAAGGCGGCGACGAGCTCGTCACGCTTGCCTTCCTGGGCCTGGATGCGGGCGATCACGGTGACCTGCGACATGGCGGGCGACGCTACCGGATGCCCCGCGCCCGCCGGGTCAACCGCGGTCGGAGCGGCTGGCGTTGATCAGCGCGACGAAGGGCAGGGCGAGGAAGCTGAGACCCGCGACGGCCAGCAGGAAGAACCCCGCGATGAGCAGCCCGCCGTAGCCGAGGAACGCCCCACCGAGGACCATGGTGACGCCGGCGGCCGCGAGCGCGGCGGGAGCCATGGCGAAGAGACGGGGGATGCTGGGGGCCCCGGTGGGCGTGTCGTCGAAGAGGCGGGGGTCGACGTCGTCGGAGGTGTCGAAGGGGTGGAACGTGCTGTCGGGGTCGCGCAGGTGGGCACCGGACGTGGTGGTCCCCTCGAGGAACCGGGCGTCGTACGCCGCCCGCTTGCCCGGATCGGACAGCACCGTCCATGCTGCGTTGACCCGGGCCATGCGGGCCGCGGCCTCGGCCCGGGCCGCCTCGCTGGCGGTGCCCATGCGGTCGGGGTGGTGTCGGCGGGCCAGCGTCACGTAGGCCGTGCGGATCTCGGCCGGCGACGCGGAAGGTGCGACGCCCAGCTCGTCGTAGTGCCGAGGCTCGCCGCCGTCGTGCTGGTGACCCATGGACGACCCACTCTACGAGTGGGCCAGATCTTCCGAGCCCCCGGCGAGCAGCTCCAGGTCGCCGCCGGCGACGGTCAGTCGTCCTCCGTCGTGGTCGGCCCCGTCGGCTCGTCGTCGGGCTCGGTGGTCGTGGTGCTCGAGGTGGTCGTGGTGGGCCGGGGCCCGCACGAGGGCACCTCGAGCGGGAAGCTGCGGTCCTGGGTGCCGTCGAAGAGCACCACGGCGGCGGTCACCGAGACGGCTTCGTCGCACCGGAAGGTGAACACGGCGACGCCGTCGCTGCCCGTGGCGTCCGGCCCGGCCAGGAGATCCCAGCCGGAGGACTGCATCTGCAGCGGGACGCCGGCGATCGGCTGCGTGCGGGCCACGCCCTCGTCGTCGACCACCTTCTCGACGACCCGCACGGCCACGTTGACCGGGCTGCCGACGGTGGGCGCCGGGGGGGTCACGTCGGAGAGGACGAGGATGCCGGCGTGCTCGCGCACCGTGAGGCGCAGCTCTCGAGGCTGGGACTCGGTGAGGAAGAAGATCTCCGGCTCCAGCATGGTCAGCGACGGGGGCGCGTACGCCCGCACCCGCATCCGGCCGCCGGGCAGTCCCTCGAGGACCCACGTCCCGTCGTCGCGGGCGCGCACCTCCCGGACCTGCACGGCGTCGCCCACCAGCCGCTCGATGCGCACGACGGCGCCGGGCACCGGCCCGTCCGGACCCGTGACCGACCCGCTGAGGGTGGCGTCGCCGAACTCGGCCAGGGTCGTGGTGGTGCGGCCGGTGAGCGGCTGGAGGACCGTCCGAGACCGGTCGACCGACGTGGTGGTCTGCTCCACCTCCGTGCTCGACGTGGACGACGGCGGCGGCAGGCTGCGCCGGTCCGGCGCGCTGCACGTCCCGCCGAAGACGACGACCACGAGCACCACGCCGACCGCGATCGCCACGAGGCGGACGGGATGGCGCACCTCGGGCATCCGCACGGGCTGCTCAGGTCAGCGGGAGCTCGTGGACGACGCCGTGGACGCCGGCGACGGTGACCGCCGCGCCCGGCGCCACCGCCCGGCCGAGGAAGGCGAGGGCGATGGGGCCGTGCACCTCGGATGTCGCCGCCGTGGTGATCCTGGCCGCTGGACCATCGCACTCGACGCCCGCCCCTTCCTCCACCGGTGCGTCGAGCACGAGGGCCCGGAGGTGGCGGGGCACGTTGCCGCCCCGGCTGTCGATGCGGGCGGTGAGCTCCTGACCGACGTAGCAGCCCTTGGTGAAGCTGACCGACTCGTCGACGATCCACGGCCCGACCTCGGCCGGGATCGTGCCCTCGGTGAGCTCGCGGCCCATGGCCGGCACGCCGTGGGCCACGTCGTGGGCGCGGAGCGCACCGGCGGACATGGCTTCGACGCCGGCGGGCAG
>CAZCJT010000332.1:0-3610 GCA_964498565.1 uncultured Acidimicrobiaceae bacterium | reverse complement strand
TCACCCGCCGAGCGCGCCGATCACCTCCGCCGCATCCGGGGGCGCCTGGCGGCGCGGGCCGGCGAGCTCGCCGAGGTGATCGCCGCCGAGACCGGGAAGCCCGACTTCGACGCCATGGCCGAGGTGCTGTCCTGTGCCGTGCTGTTCACGCACACGGCCCGGCGCGCGCCCAAGGTGCTGGCCCCGGAGCAGGTCTCGGCCTTCCCGCTCTACGTGAAGCGGGCCGAGATCCGGTACGAGCCCTACGGTGTCGTGGGCGTCATCAGTCCGTGGAACTACCCGGCCTTCGTGCCGGTCCAGGCACTGTCCGGTGTCCTCGCCGCGGGCAACACCGCAGTGCTCAAGCCGTCCGAGCTGACCCCGCTCACCGGGTTGCTCCTCGCCGAGATCATCAACGAGGCGGGCCGACCCCTCGTCCAGGTCGTCACCGGCGACGGCGCCACCGGCGCGGCGCTGTCGTCGAGCGACGTCGACAAGATCGCCTTCACCGGAAGCCCGGCCACGGCCCGACACATCCTGCGGGCGGCCGCCGACAACCTCACGCCCACCGTCATGGAGCTGGGTGGGAAGGACGCGATGATCGTCTGCGACGACGCCGACGTCGATGCCGCGGCGCGCACCGCGGTCGCCGGCTGCTTCGCCAACGCCGGCCAGACCTGCATCGCGGTCGAGCGGGTCCTGGTCACCCGCACCAACCACGCCGCGTTCCGGGACGCGGCGGTCCGCGCCGCGCAGCGCGTCACCGTGGGGCCCGAGCGCACCAAGCACGTGGGCGCCATCACGCAGCCGTCCCAGATCGACGTCATCGAGCAGCGCCTGCGAGACGCCACGAACGCCGGCGCCACCGTCGTCGTCGGCGGCCACCGCCGCGACGACCTCGGCGCCAGCTTCTTCGAGCCCACCATCGTCGACGACGTCCGCCCCGACATGGCGCTGGCCCGGGAGGAGACCTTCGGTCCCGTCCTGTCGATCATTCCGGTCGACGACGTCGACGACGCGGTGCGGGTGGCCAACGATTGCGACTACGGGCTGGCCGGCAGCGTGTTCGGGCGCGACCGTCGGGTGGTCGACGATGTGGTCGAGCGGTTCGCCACCGGCGCCATCAGCATCAACGACGCCCTCGCCACCGCGCTCCTCCCCGGCCTGCCCTTCGGCGGCGTGCGGTCGAGCGGCTTCGGGCGCCTGCACGGCGACGCCGGCATCCGCGAGTTCGCCGTGGCCAAGGCGGTGGCCAGCAGCCGGCTCTCGATGGTCCCGGGCCTGACCGGGTCGATGTTCGGTTCGATCAGGCCCTCGGCCGGCCAGGTCGGCACGGTGCTGCGCGTGCTGTGGGGTCGCGGCTCCCGCCCCTGAGCGAGCCGGGAAAGAAAACCGTGCCAGGCGGCAGGAAGCGGTTCGGGGGGTGTCGAACCAAGCCACCAGCCAGCCCATAAGACAACGAACGACGGGTGTCTCACGGCACCCCGCTCCGGGGGGATGCGGTGTTCGGGTTCATCGATCCCAGCTCGATCATCATCGGGGTGGTCACCGGCGGCGGGTACGCCCTGCTCGCCGTGAGCATCACGCTGATGTACCGGTCCACCGGCTTCCTGTCCTTCGCCCACGCGGGGTTCGCCACGGTGGCCGCCTACGTGTACGCCGACCTGGCCGGGAGCCGCCAGTGGCCCGGGGTGGTGGCGGCGGCGGTGGCCGTGGGTGTCACGCTGATCTACGGGCTGATCGTCGAGCGGGTGCTGCGCCCGATCCGGAACTCGCCGGCGGCGACCAAGATGATCGCCACCCTCGGCGTGGTGCAGCTCAGCACCGCGCTGGTGCTGCTGGTCTACGGCTTCCAGCCCACGAGCGCCCCGCTGCTCCTGCCCGAGGGCGCGATCACCATCGGCGACCTGCGGATCGGTCACCAGCAGAGCGCCACGCTGGTGCTCGCTGCAGTCTCGGCCGCCGGGCTGGGTTGGTTCCTGAAGACCACGCGCTTCGGCACCGCCATCCGTGCCGTGGCGTCGAACCCGGAGACGGCTCGGCTGATGGGTGTGAGCCTCACCCAGGTCGGGCGGTTCAACTGGCTGCTGGGCGCCGGGCTCGCCGGGAGCGCCGGCGTCCTGCTGGCCCCGCTGAGCCCGATCAACGCCGGCACGTTCACACTCCTGCTGGCCAAGGCGCTGGTCGCCACGTTGGTGGGCGGCCTGATGTCCCTGCCGCTCACCTTCGCCGGCGCCCTCGGCATCGGTGTGGCCGACAGCATCACCGTGCAGAACCTGTCGGCGCCCGGCTCCAAGGAGCTCGTCACCCTCCTGCTCGTGGTGGCGCTGCTGTTCCTGCGCCGCAGCTGGCCGTCCGATCTCGAAGGCACGGCAGAGACCAAGCTCCGCCAGCCGCCGGAGCTGTTCCGGCGCCTCGCACCTCTGGGCGAGGGGCTGCGCCGCCGGGTGCACGCGCTCCGCTGGCCCGCCGCCGCCATCGCGGTGCTGCTCGCCGTCGTGGTCCCGGCCGGGTCGGGCTACTGGGGCTTCGTCGGTGCCCGCGGGCTGTTCTTCACGATCCAGGCGCTCAGCCTGGTGCTGCTCGTGGGGTGGGGCGGCCAGGTCAGCCTCATGCACGGCGCCTACGTGGGCATCGGTGCGTTCACCACGGCGCTGCTCGTCGAGAACCACGGCTGGGGTCTCGAGCTCGCGCTGGTCGGTGGGGGCCTCGCCGGCGTGGCCATGGGCGCCATCGTCGGGCTGTCGGCGCTGCGCCTGTCCGGGCTCCAGTTCGCCATCGCCTCGCTCGTCTTCTCGGGCGCGGCGTCGGAGTGGCTGTTCCGGCGCACCGAGTTCCCCAAGTCGCTGCCCCGAGGGACGCTGTTCGGCGTCGACATCTTCCCCGACTCCAACCTGTACTTCTTCATGCTGCCGGCCACGGTCGTGCTCTATGTGGCGGTGTGGAACGTGCGCCGGTCGACGTTCGGCCCGCTGCTCATCTCCTCCCGTGACGCGCCCACCACCGTGGCGCACTTCGGCGCCGACCCGTCTCGCACGCGGATGTGGGCCTTCCTCTTCGCGTCCTTCATCGCTGCCTTCGGCGGCGGCCTCTACGGCGTGCTGCTCACCGGCTTCCAGCCCTTCGACTTCTCCCTGATCCTGTCGATCGCCCTGCTCGTCTACGCCGTCGTCGGTGGCGTGCAGACCCTTGCGGGCCCGCTCGTGGCCGGCGTCCTCTTCGGCGTGGTGCCCCAGCTCATCCAGGGCCAGTCATCGACCGCGGCATCGGCGGTCCCGGACCTCATCGCTGGGCTCATGGTGCTGGCACTGCTGGCGCTGCGCCCCGGCGGCCTGGCGTCGATCTTCACGAGAGGCGCGGGCGCCGGCACCGCCGGGCCCGGACCGTCGCACTCCTTCGGCCGGTTCGACCTCGCCGTCACGCGCTGGCACGACCGCCGGGTCGAACCGCCTGGCGACGACGAGCTCCCACCCCTCGACGACCCAGGCCCGATCGTCGACGGCGAGGCAGACATCGACCTGCGGCCACGTCCCGAGGTGCTCGCATGACCCCGTTCCCCCTCCGCCTCCGCCACCGCATCGCCGTGGCCGCGCTCGTCGCCGTCGGGGCGGTGGCACCGGTCCCGGCCGGC
>CAZCJT010000331.1:0-3610 GCA_964498565.1 uncultured Acidimicrobiaceae bacterium | reverse complement strand
CCGGACCGACGACCACGTGCCGACCCACGCGGCCGCGGTGGCGCCGACCAGGAGCTGGCCCTCGGCGCCGATGTTGAACAGCCCGGCCCGGAAGGCGAACGCCACCGCGAGTGCGGCGCCGATGAACGGCGTGGAGCGGCCGAGGGAGGCGGCGATCCGGTCGCCGCTGCCGACCATGCCGCGCACCAGGGAGGTGTAGGCCTCGATCGGGTCGCTGCCGATGGCCAGGATGGCGAGGGCCCCGCTGGCGAAGGCCAGCACGATGGCCAGCACCGGGACCAGCAGCGGTTGGAGATCGAGCGTCCGGCGCAGCTCGGCCCCGAGGTCTCGCTTCACGAAGCCACCGCGGAGGGGGCGCCGCTGGCCATGAGGAGCCCGACCTGCTCCCGGGTCGTGTCGGCCCGGTCGAACTCGCCCACGAGGCGTCCGCGGTACAGCACGCCGACCCGGTCCGACAGCGACAGGATCTCGTCCAGCTCGGCCGACACCAGCAGGACGGCGACGCCGCTGTCGCGCATCTCGACGATGCGGCGGTGGATGAACTCGATGGAACCGACGTCGAGGCCGCGGGTCGGCTGCGCCACCACGAGGAGGCGGACGTCGCGGGTCATCTCCCGACCGACGATCACCTTCTGCTGGTTGCCGCCCGACAGCGTCTGGGCGGCCACGTCGATGCCGGGGGTGCGCACGTCGAACTGCTCGACGATGGTGCGGGCGAGCTCGCGCATCGGTGCCTCGCGGCGCAGCGCTCGGTGCGAGAAGGGTGCGCTGTGGTAGCGGTTCAGCACCACGTTGTCGACGATGGAGAACGGGCCCACCACGCCGTGGCGGTTGCGATCCTCGGGGACGTGGCCCACGCCGAGGTCGGCGACGGCGCGTGGGCTGGCGTTGGTCGTGTCGGTGCCGAGGACGGTGACCGTGCCTCCCGATGCGGTGCGCATCCCGGTGACGGCCTCGACCAGCTCCCGTTGCCCGTTGCCCTCGACGCCGGCGATGCCGAAGATCTCGCCGGCTCGCACGGTGAGGTCGAGCGCCGACACCGTGGTCACGCCCCGGTCGTCCGTGACGGTGAGGTCGGCGATGCGGAGCACGGGTTCGCCCGGCGTGGCCGGGCCCTTGTCGACGGTGAACACCACGTCGCGGCCGACCATGAGGTTCGCCAGGTCCTGCTCCGTGGCCGTGGCCGGGTCGGCCGTACCCACGGCGCGCCCACCGCGGAGCACGGTGATGCGGTCGGCGACGGCCAGCACCTCGCGCAGCTTGTGGGTGATGAAGATGATCGACTTGCCCTTGTCGACCAGGCCACGCACCACGCCGAAGAACTCGTCGACCTCACCAGGCGTGAGCACGGCGGTGGGCTCGTCGAGGATCAGGATGTCGGCGTCGCGGTACAGCGCCTTGACGAGCTCGATGCGCTGCTGGACGCCTACCGACAGCTCACCGACCACGGCGTCGGGGTCGACGTGCAACCCGTAGCGGGTGCTGATGTCGCGGATGCGGGTCCGGGTGTCCTCGAGGTCGAGCACGCCGCGGCGTGACGTCTCGTTCCCGAGGGCCACGTTCTCGCTGACCGTGAACGTGGGGATCAGCTGGAAGTGCTGGTGCACCATGCCGATGCCGTTCGCGATGGCGTCGGCGCTCGAGCCGAAGCGAACCGGGCGGCCCCCGACGAGCACCTCGCCCGCATCGGGCTGGTACAGCCCGTACAGCACGTTCATGAGGGTGCTCTTGCCGGCGCCGTTCTCGCCGAGCAGGCAGTGGATCTCCCCGGCCCGCAGCGTGAGGTCCACGTCCTGGTTGGCGATCACGCCGGGGAACGTCTTGGTGATGCCGCGCCCTTCGAGGACCGTGGGTGCGTCAGGGGCGACCGGCACGGTGCGGAGTCTGCCAGAAGCGCGACGAGGGCCCGGCGCGTGCGCCGGGCCCTCTGAAGCGCGTGCGGGCGTGCTACTCGGGCAGCCCGGTGATCGGGTCGACGCCGATGTCGAAGGTGCCCTCGGCCAGCGCCACCCGGGTCTCCTCGAGCTGGTCGAGGACCTCCTGGGGGACGTCGGCGTCGTGCGGCGGGGCGTAGGTGATGCCGCCGTTGGCCGCCTCGAGGGTGAAGAGACCACCGGCGAAGTCACCGCTGAGGGCGGAGACGATGTTCTGGAACACACCGATGTCGACGCGCTTGATGGCCGAGGTGGCCAGGCGGTCGGCGCCGGCTGCGGCGCCGCCGTCGAAGGTCGAGAAGTACTCGTCCTGGTCGACGCCGATGCCCCACTTGCCCTGGGTGGTCGCCTCGACGACGCCGCCGGAGCCCGTGGGCCCGCCGGCGCCGAAGATCACGTCGGCGCCCTCGCCGATGAACTGCGAGGCGTCGGAGGCGCCCTTGTCGGGCGTGTTGAAGGCCTCGTTGTAGATCGACAGGACCGTCACCTCGGGGTTCACCTGCTTGGCGCAGGACTCGTAGGCGTTGGCGTAGCGCACGACCGGGGGGACGTCCTCGCGGCCGGCAACGACGCCGATGACGTCGGTCTCGGTCAGCAGGCCACCGGCGACGCCGGCGAGGCAGCCGCCCTCGTCCTCACGGAACTGGACGCCGACGTAGTTCTCCGGGAACTCCTCCTGGAACTGGTCGATGCCGATGAAGCGGGTCTCCGGGTTGGCTTCGGCTGCCTCGAGCGTGTCGGTGGCGAGCAGGAAGCCCACGGTGATGAGCACGTCCGGGTCGCCTTCCAGGGAGGTGGCGATGTTGCGGGCGTAGTCGGCCTCGGATGCGGTCTCGATGAAGCTGGTCTCGAAGCCGAAGCACTCCTGGGCGGCGACCATGCCCTCGTAGGCGTACTGGTTGAACGTGCGGTCGTCGACCTTGCCGATGTCGGTGATCAGGCGGACGACGTAGTCGTCGGGGACCTCGACGCCGGCTTCCTTGGCCTCGGCGCACAGGTCGTCGAGGGAGACGTCGGCGCTGGCGACCTCGCCGGACGCGCCGTCCTCGGTGGGCTCCTCGGAGGTGTCGGGGCCCTCGGAGGTCTCCTCCGACGTGTCGTCGGTGGTGTCGGTGGCCGTGTCGTCGTCGTCACCGCAGGCGGCGGCGATCAGGGACAGGCCGAGCAGCAGCGCGAGCAGCCGCATCCAGCGTGGGTTCAGCACAGGGAGGTACCTCCGGGTGAGGGCCGCGCACGCGAGCGTGCGACGCGCCCAGTGGTGTCAGGGACGGCGCGACGGTAGGTGCCCCCGGGCACCGGGACAATGATCCAGCTGCACCTGGTGACGAAGGTCCCGATGGATCGGTCCGGTATGGTCCGGGGTGCGCCGCACAAGATCCGGCGCGGGGAGCTCGGGGCCGACCGGGCTGAGAGGGTGGCTGCACGCCGTCACCGACCCAGGAACCTGATCTGGGTAATGCCAGCGGAGGGAACGTCGTGGACCTCGATCGTCCACCTGACATCGTCGTCGTGGCCGGTGGCGAACCGGTCGCGCCCGGCCTGGTGCCGCACCTGCCGTCGGGAGCGCGCGTCGTTGCAGCCGACGCCGGCGTCGACCGCGCCTTCTCCCTCGGCTGGGCCATCGACGTCGCGGTCGGCGACTTCGACTCGGTCAGCGGCGAGGGCCGGGCTGCGCT
>CAZCJT010000330.1:0-3618 GCA_964498565.1 uncultured Acidimicrobiaceae bacterium | reverse complement strand
TGCGCGTCGAGCCGCGCCTGGCCGCGTTCCGCGATGCGTTCGTGGAGGACACCGGCGAGGTTCCGCTGCTCGCCGGCAGCGGATCGACCTGGTTCGTGCCCGGTGCGCACCCCGGGCCGGGCCGCGTCGTGGCCCGCACCGTGCCGGCGTTCGACTCCTGACGCGAACCGACCGCCCGGAGCGGTGCTCGGGGCGGTCGACGAGACACCGTCCGGGGACGGCGGATCGGTCGTTCGGTGCTACTTGCCGGCGGCGCGACGCTGGAAGCGGGTGCGCTTCAGCATCTTGCGGTGCTTCTTCTTGCGCATGCGCTTGCGGCGCTTCTTCACGAGAGAACCCATAAGGCCTTCGACTGTAGAGAGGGCGCCCCACCGGAGCCAACTACGCTGCCGACCCTCTCCCGGGTAGTTCAACTGGCAGAACGCCGGCCTTTGGAGCCGGATGTCGCAGGTTCGAGCCCTGCCCCGGGAACGCCTCGCCTCGGTCGCCGGGCGACCTCGGCTCGGTTCACGAAGTCGCTGGCCGACTTCGTCCTGCACGTCCGCCAGTGCGATAGACCCGAACGCATGGACCAGTCGCTGGACCGACCGCTCTCCGCCATCGTTCTGGCCGCCGGCCACGGCACCCGCATGCGCTCCGAGCGGCCCAAGCCGCTCCACGTCCTGGTCGGCAAGCCCATGGTGGTCTGGGTGCTCGACGCCCTCGCCGACTGCGACGTCCAGCGGGTGTCGGTGGTCGTGGGTCACGGCGGCGAGGCGGTGACCAAGCGCCTGGTCGAGGACGCCGGCGACCGCCCCCTCGAGTTCGTCGAGCAGACCGAGCAGCGCGGCACCGGCGACGCCACGGCGGTCGGGCTCACCGGCCTGCCCGAGGACTGGGACGAGCCCCACGACGTCCTCGTGCTCACCGGGGACACGCCCCTGCTCCGCCCGTCCACGATCGCGGCGCTGGTGGAGCACCACCGCGAGACCGACGCCGCGTGCACCGTGCTCACCGCGCGCATGGCCGACCCCACGGGCTACGGCCGCATCGTGCGCGGCCGCGACGACCGGGTGGCGCGCATCGTCGAGCAGGCCGACACCACCGTCGACGAGGCCGAGATCGACGAGATCAACACCGGCATCTTCTGCTTCCGGCGCGGGTTGCTCTCACCGGCCCTGCGCCGCATCCGACCCGACAACGCCCAGGGCGAGCTGTACCTGACCGACGTGGTGGCGGTGCTGGCCGACGCCGGCCACAAGGTCTCCACGCTCGTCGCCGACGACCCCGACGAGACCCACGGCATCAACGACCGGGTCCAGCTCGCCCTCGCCGAGGCCGAGCTGCGCCAGCGGATCAACCACGGCTGGATGCGCGCCGGCGTCACCCTCGTCGACCCCGACCAGACCTACGTCGACGCCACCGTCGACCTCGGCCGGGACGTCACGCTGTACCCGGGCACCATGCTGCGCGGCACCTGCACCATCGGCGAGGGCGCCGACGTCGGCCCCGAGGCGCACCTCACCGACACCGTCGTCGGCGCCCGGGCCCGGGTCTCCCAGACGGTGGCCGACCGGGCCCGCATCGGCGACGACGCGGTGGTCGGCCCGTGGGCTGCGCTCGGCCCGGGTGACGACGTGCCGATCGGGCACGTGACGGGCCCTCACTATGCTGGCCCCGGCGCACCGAGGTAGGGAGTCCCATGGAGCTCGTGACCAAGAAGAGACTGCACCTCCTGTCGGGGCGGGCCCATCTGCCGCTGGCGGAGGAGATCGCCGACCTGCTCGGCGAGGAGCTGGGCGAGGCCAACCTCGCCGAGTTCGCCAACGGCGAGATCCACTCCAAGCTCGGCCAGAACGTCCGCGGCGCCGACGTCTTCATCATCCAGAGCCACAGCTCGGTCGAGGAGATGTCGATCAACGACTCGATCATGGAGCAGCTGATCATGATCGACGCCGCCCGCCGGGCCTCGGCCAAGCGGATCATCGCGGTGTGCCCCTTCTACGGCTACGCCCGCCAGGACCGGAAGGCCGAGGGCCGCGAGCCCATCACGGCGAAGCTCGTGGCCAACATGTTCACGGCCGCCGGCGCCGACCGACTCGTCTCCATCGACCTGCACTCCGGCCAGATCCAGGGCTTCTTCGACGGCCCGGTCGACCACCTGCAGGCCCGGCCCGTGCTCATCGACGCCATGCAGAGCCTCGGCGACGACCTCGTCGTCGTGTCACCCGACGCCGGTCGCGTGAAGGTGGCCGAGCAGTACGCCAACGAGCTGCACGCCGACCTGGCCATCGTCCACAAGCGCCGGGTCAAGGGCGAGAAGAACACCGTCGAGGCCCGCGACGTGGTCGGCGACGTCGACGGCCGCTGCTGTGTCCTCATCGACGACATGATCGACACCGCCGGCACGATGGTCGCCGCCGCCGAGCAGCTGATGAAGCACGGGGCCGAGGAGGTCCACGCCGCCTGCACGCACGCCGTGCTGTCCGGCCCGGCCGTCGACCGCATCAAGAACTCGAGCATCGGTCGCCTGATCTGCACGAACACGCTGCCGCTGCCGCCCGAGAAGCAGTTCGACAAGCTCGAGGTCCGCTCGATCGCCCCCATCCTGGCCAAGGCCATCGACGCCGTGTTCGAGGACACCAGCGTCAGCGAGCTGTTCGGCGGCCGCAACCAGACCTGAGCGTCCCTCGCCGGTTGGCCGGCACGGACCGCCGTCCGTACACTGTCCCGTTCGTGCCCGGACGCCGGCGCGCCCCCCGGGGCGCCCCGCTCGGCACACGTCTCCACCCGAGTTCGCAGGAAGCGCGCATCCCATGGCAGCAGACCAGATCACCCTCACGGCCGAGACCGGGCGCCCCATCGGCTCCCGCTCCTCCCGTCGCCTCCGCCGCGAGGGCAAGGTGCCGGCCGTGGTGTACGGCTCGGGCAGCGAGCCCACCGCCATCGCCGTGCAGTGGAGCGACCTGCGCGCCGCGCTCATCACCGAGGCTGGCATGAACGCCCTCATCACCCTCGACGTCGACGGCGACGAGCGCCTGACGATCGTCAAGGACATGCAGCGCCACCCGGTGCGCCGCGACGTCACCCACGTCGACTTCATCGTCATCGACCGCAACAAGGCCATCGAGGTCGAGGTGCCGGTCGTGCTCGCCGAGACCGAGGACGACCACCTCAAGGGCCTCGTGATCGACCAGAACCTGTTCGCGGTCACCGTGTCGGCCAAGCCCGGCACCATCCCGAACGAGTTCACGATCGATCTCGCCGGGCTCAGCGTGGACGAGCCCATCCGGGCCGGCCAGATCGAGCTGCCCGAGGGCGTCGAGCTGCTCACCGATCCCGAGGACGCCCTGGTGGTCGCCTCCCTGCCGATGTCGGAGGAGGCCCTCCAGGCCGACGTCGACGCCGAGGCCGGCGATGTGGACACCCCGGGTGACGACGACGCTGACGAGGCGGGGGGCGACGACGCCGAGGCTGCCGCCGAGGGCGGCGAGGAAGCCTGAGCAACCCGTTCGCCGAGGCTGCCGGCCGGCGGGGCACGCCCGCCGACCTGCTGGTGATCGGCCTCGGGAATCCGGGGCGGGGGTACGCACGCACCCGCCACAACGTGGGTGCCGACTGCGTCGCGCTCCTGGCCGA
>CAZCJT010000329.1:0-3619 GCA_964498565.1 uncultured Acidimicrobiaceae bacterium | reverse complement strand
GCTGCAGCGGCGATTCGGGACCGGGCGACACGGCGGATCATGATGAGACGCTACCGCGTGGACGTCTCGCGACCTGGGTCGCAGCCGGCGTGCTGGCGGCGGTGGGGATCGGCGCGTTCGCGGTCGCCGCGGGGGGCGACGACACCGGCGATCGCGACGAGGTACTGGCCTTCTCCGAGGAGTTCATCGAGCTGTTCACGGCCTACGACCACGAGACGTTCGAGGAGACCGAGGCCGCCATCACCGAGCGCTCCACCGAGGCCTTCGCCAGCCGCTACCGGTCGCTGCTCGGTGGTGCCGGCTTCGTCGAGGCCCTGCGCGAGAACGACGCGCGGGCCACATCGGAGATCAGCGTCGGACCGCTGGTCGCCACCCTCGCCGAGCACGAGGCCCGCACCTTCGCCATCGTCGAGCAAGAGGTGACCGGCACGCAGTTCGACGAGCCGCAGCGCAGCCGTCTACGGGTCGAGGTGGTCATGGTGGAGACCCCGGACGGCTGGGTGGTCAGCGACGTCGAGACGACCTGAGCCGGCTCAGCCCCCCACGCCGGCGAGCACGATGCCGGCCTGGAGGACGCCCACGGCGCCACCCAGCACGCCACCGATGACGACGAGGATGACCTCGTCCTCCTCGAAGATGCCGCGCAGCATCCGCTCGAACTGGTGCTTGTCGAGCACCGACAGGCGCTCCTCGATCAGGGCGTCGAGCCGCAGGGAGTGCGACAGGTGCTCCTCGACCAGCGGCCGGGCCTGGGAGAGCAGGTCACCCAGGCGCTGTGTCATCACGAAGGCCACCTTGTCGAGCTGCTCGTCGGTGGGCTCGGCCCCGGCGAGCATGCCGAGCATCGGCCGGAACGAGTCCAGCTGCTGGCGTGCCGTGGTGGTCAGCTCGGCGACGAGCTCCCCGGCGGCCGGGTTCCCGGACACGTGGTTGATGAGGTTGGCCGGGGTGAGGATCTCACCGGCGGCGATGCGGCCGTAGTCGTGGGCGATCTCGGCCTGTCGCTTCGGGAACATCCCCTGGTAGGTCACGAGGCCGAAGTACCGGCGGGGCTCGAGGGGCCGGAAGATCATCTGGATCGCCAGCCAGTTGGTGCCCAGGCCGACGAGCACGCCCACGATGGGCATCGTCCACCACTGGGAGAACCACCCGTAGACGGCGGCCTGGACGAGGCCGACGAGGAAGCCGAACACGCCGCCGTACAGCTCGATGAACCGCAGCTCCTGGCGGCCCACCTCCTGGGCCACCCGGGCGAGCCGGTCGGCGTTCGGGCCGCTCAGCTCCTCGACCATGAGGCGGTCCATGTCGATCAGCGAGCCGGCGTGGTCGCCCATGGTGGCGATCGCCTCACCGACGCTGCTCTCGACCTGGGCGAGGATGAGGGTCCGCACCTGGTCCCGGGCCTCCGGGGCCATCTCCGCCCAGGTTCCGGGGCTCACCACGTCGAGTGCCTCGCCGAGCATGGCGTCGATCTCGGCGGGATGGGCGGCCACGAGCCGCTGCACCAGGCCGGGGGCGTCGATGCGCTCCACCATGTCCTCGGGGCTGAGGACGTTGCCGGTGGTGTTGGCGATCTCGGCGGCGAACTTCGGCGCCAGCCGGTACACGATGCCCTGCCACTTGAGCGGTCCCACCCCCCAGGGCTCACGGGGCTGGAACACCATCTTCACCGCCGCCCAGTTGGTGATGTAGCCGATGAAGGCGGTGATCAGGGGGACGGTGAGGAAGAGGACGAGCGTGTCGCTCACGGGGGACCTCCGTGGTCGGGTTCAGGGATGGTTCGACCCCAGGGCTGCGTTGTCCTCCGACCGCGGCGCGGTCGGAGGACGACGCGCCAGCCGTCAGCTGTTGACGACGTTGAGGAGCTGGCCGATCTCCTCGTTGGCGTTGTCGGGGACGATGAGGTCGTCCAGCGACGCGATCGTGCCCCAGTTGTCGCGCACCTGCTCGGGGGTGAGCTCCTTGGAGTAGTAGCCGAGCGGCTCGGCGACCACGACGCGGCTGACCCGACCGCCGGCGACGGAGAGGATCTGGCCGGTGACGTCGCACTGGTCCGACGCCAGGTACACCACCACGGGGGCGACGAGCTCGGGGTCGAGGGAGTCGGCCATGGGGCCGAGCAGCTCCTCGGTCATGCGGGTGCGGGCCCCGGGCGCGATGACGTTGGCGAACACGTTGCGCTTGCGGCCCTCCTGGGCGAGCGCCTTGGTGAAGCCGACCAGGCCCATCTTCGCGGCGCCGTAGTTGGTCTGCCCGAAGTTGCCGAACAGCCCGGCGGCGGACGTGGTGTTGACGACCCGGCCGTAGCCCTGCTCGCGCATGAGCTTCCAGGCCGGCAGCGTCACCCAGAACGCCCCGTACAGGTGGACCTGCATGACCGGCTCGAGCAGCTCGGGGGTGAGGTTGTGGAACGCCTTGTCCCGCAGGATGCCGGCGTTGTTCACCACGATGTCGACCCGTCCGAAGGCGTCGACCGCCGTCTTCACGATCGCCTCGCCGCCCTCCTGGGTGGCCACCGAGCTGGTGTCGGCGACGGCTTCGCCGCCGGCGGCGTTGATCTCGTCGGCGACCTGCTGGGCCGGCCCGGCGTCGGAGCCGCTGCCGTCCACGGTGCCGCCGAGGTCGTTGACCACGACCCGGGCACCCCGGGTGGCGAGCGCGAGGGCGTGCTGGCGGCCGAGGCCGTGGCCGGCGCCGGTCACGATCGCGACCTGTCCGTCGAAACCGATGTCGGTCATCTGATCCTTCCCGCCGGGGACGTTCCCCGGCACATGTGACAACGGGGATCATATGTCCTACCGTTGCGCCTCGTCCGAGCCCGACCCGTGCGGCGGGCAGCGGACACCGGCCCACAGGAGGACAGATGACGATCGACGCGCCGACCAGCGTGCGTGAGGAAGCGGAGCGCTGGTTCCAGGAGAACTGGGACCCGGAGCTGACGCTCGGGCAGTGGTGGGAACGCCTGGCCGAGAGCGGCTGGGGGTTCCCGACCTGGCCCGAGCGCTGGTTCGGCAAGGGACTCTCGAGCGACCAGGCCAAGCAGGTCGGCGCGGCCCGGGCCGCCGTCGGCGCCGTGGGCCCGCCGAGCGGCATCGGTGTGATGATGGCCGGGCCCACGATCGTGGACCACGGCACCGACGAGCAGTGCCAGCGGTTCCTGCCGAACATGGTCAACGGCAAGGAGGTGTGGTGCCAGCTCTTCTCCGAGCCGGGCGCCGGCTCCGACCTGGCCGGCTTGCAGACCAGGGCCGAGCGCGACGGGGACGAGTGGATCGTCAACGGCCAGAAGGTGTGGACCTCCGGTGCCCAGTTCTCCCGCTGGGGGATCCTCATCGCCCGCACCGCGGTGGACGTGCCCAAGCACGAGGGCATCACCTACTTCGTCATCGACATGGACCAGCCCGGCATCGAGGTGCGCCCACTCAAGGAGATGACCGGCGGGGCCACGTTCAACGAGGTGTTCCTCACCGACGCCCGGGTGCCGCACGAGAACGTCATCGGTGACGTGAACCGCGGCTGGGGCGTGGCGGTCACCACGCTGGCGCACGAGCGGAACTCCCTCGGTGCATCGGGCATGGGTGGCGAGGGCGGCGCCATGATCGGCAGCAACGACCTCGAC
>CAZCJT010000328.1:0-3626 GCA_964498565.1 uncultured Acidimicrobiaceae bacterium | reverse complement strand
TCGGCGACCGGCCAGGCCGAGCGGTGGATCGAGCCCTCCTGCCACCACGACCACACCTCTTCGGTGGTGTAGGGCAGGAACGGGGCGAACAGCTTCAGCAGCGTCTCGAGCGCCAGGCGGAGGGCGACCTTGGCCGAGTCGGCGGCGGCGTCCTCGCCGTAGGCCCGGCCCTTCACCAGCTCGAGGTGGTCGTCGGTGAAGGTCCAGAAGTACGTCTCGGTGCGCTCGAGTGCTCGGGCGTAGTCGTAGTCGTCGAAGACCCGGGTGGTCTCGTCGACCAGGTCGGCGAGCGACAGCAGCATCGCCTTGTCCAGGGCCTCGGTGACGGTGGCCCCGTCCGGCGGTGCCCCGATGCCGAGGGCGAACTTCGACGCGTTGAGCAGCTTGATGGCCAGGCGGCGGCCGATCTTCATCTGGCCCTTGTCGTTGGCGACGTCCCGTCCCGGGCCGCCACCGCAGGCCCAGTACCGCACGGCGTCGGCGCCGAACTCGGCCAAGAGGTCGAAGGGCCCCTCGGCCGCGTTGTCCTTGGACTTGGACAGCTTCTTGCGGTCGGGGTCGACGACGAAGCCGGAGATGGCGGCGTGCTGGAACGGCAGGTGGTCGAACAGCTCGTGCGCCTTCACGACGGTGGAGAACAGCCAGGTGCGGATGATGTCGTGGGCCTGGGGGCGCAGGTCCATCGGGTACACCCGCTCGAAGAGGTCGGGGTCCTCCTCCCACTTCGATGCGATCTGGGGCGACATCGACGACGTGTTCCACGTGTCCATGACGTCGGGGTCGGCGGCGAAGCCGCCGGGCTGGTTGCGCTGGGACGCCTCGAACCCGGGCGGGACCATCGTGGTCGGGTCGACCGGGAGCATGTCCTCGGTGGCGACGATGGGGGAGAGGTAGTCGACCAGGCCCTCGTCGTCGATCGGGTACCAGATGGGGAAGGGCACGCCGAAGAAGCGCTGCCGGGTGATGTTCCAGTCGCCCTGCAGGCCGTTGGCCCAGTCCTCGAAGCGCACCCGCATGTACTCGGGGTGGAAGGCCAGGCCCTTGGCCCGATCGATGATCTCGGCGGCGGGCGGGTACCGGATGAACCACTGGTTGGAGGTGACGATCTCCAGCGGCTTCTTGCCGTTCTCCCAGAACTTCACCGGGTGGGTGATGGGGCGGGGATCCCCCTCCATCGCGCCGGCGGCGGCGAGCATCTCGACGATGTTCTTCTGGGCGGTGAAGACGGTCTTGCCGGCGAGCTCGGCGTAGGCCTCGTTGGCTGCCACCGGATCGGTGGAGACCCACACGTCCCCGTCGTGCTCCGGCGAGCCCGTCCACGTCAGGTCCCGCTCGAAGCGGCCGTCGTGGCGGATCACGGGCCGGATGGGCAGCCCGAGCTCGCGCCACCAGATCACGTCGGTGGTGTCACCGAAGGTGCAGATCATGGCGATGCCGGTGCCCTTGTCGGGCTGGGCCAGCTCGTGGGCGACGATGGGGACCTCGACCCCGAACAGCGGCGTCACCGCAGTGCGGCCGAACAGCGGCTGGTAGCGCTCGTCGTCGGGGTGGGCAACCATGGCGACGCAGGCGGGCAGGAGCTCGGGGCGGGTGGTGTCGATCCACACGACGTCGCCGTCGGGACCGCCACCACCGGGCAGGCCGAACGCCAGCTTGTGGTAGGCGCCGGGCAGCTCACGGTCCTCGAGCTCGGCCTGGGCCACGGCGGTCTGCATGTCGACGTCCCACAGCGTCGGCGCACCGGACCGGTAGGCCACGTCGCGCTCGAGCAGGCGCAGGAACGCCTTCTGGGAGATGCGGGTCGCGGTGGGACCGATGGTGGTGTACGTCTGGTCCCAGTCCACGGAGAGGCCGACGGTGGCCCACAGCTCGTGGTACTCGTCCTCCATCTCCTTGACGACCTGCTCGCACAGCTCGACGAAGTTGGGCCGGGAGATCCGCACCGGGTCCTTGGGCAGCTTGCCCTTGGCGTCGGGCTGGGGCGGCGTGAAGTCGGGGTCGTAGGGCAGGGTCGGGTCGCAGAGCGTGGCGGTGAGCATCTGCACCCGGCGCTCGACGTTCAGGCCGTTGTCGTCCCAGCCCATCGGGTAGAAGACCTCACGGCCCCGCATCCGCTGGTAGCGGGCGATCGTGTCGGTGTGGGTGAACGACATGACGTGGCCGATGTGCAGGGCGCCCGACACCGTGGGCGGCGGCGTGTCGATCGAGTACACCTCGTCGCGGGTCCTGGTCCGGTCGAACCGGTAGGTGCCCTGCTCGTCCCACATCGCCCGCCACTTGGCCTCGAGCCCGTCGATCGTCGGCTTGTCGGGGATGCTGGTCACGGGCGCCGAGGGTACCGGCGGTCTTCCGGTCCCCCCGAAAACGAAAATCGCTGCGGAAGCGCCTCGGGAACCGAGGGCTTCTCGCAGCGATTTCCCGCTGGGGAGGTCTGCTCAGGCGGCGAGGAACTCGGCCCGGACGGCGATGGCGAACACGTCGAGCCACGGCTCGCCGCGGTCGTCCTCACCGTCGAGGAGGTAGGCCGGCACCAGGTAGGTCTCGGTGCCGTCGACGTTGCCGACCAGGGTGTAGGAGAGCTCGCCGCTGCGCAGGGTCACCGTGAGGGGCTCCCCGTCGCCCTCCTCCACCGGCATGATCGACACCTCGCCGGGCGCCGGTTCGGCAACGTCGCTCGTGGCCGTGTCGGTCGGCACGCCGGGGTCGCTGCCGGCGGAACCGGTGGTCCCGCCGCCGGCGGCGGGGTCGGTCTGGGGGGCGGGGTCGGTCTGCACTTCCGTGTCGGTCTGCGTGGCGGGGTCGGTCTGCACTTCCGTGTCGGTCTGGGTGGCGGGGTCGGTCTGCATGTCGGGCTCGATGGCCGGCTCGGGCGAGCCCTGGCCGCTGCTCTGTTCGTTGAGCCGGTCGATGGCGACGCGGGTGGTGTCCAGCGGGTAGTCGCCGACGTCCTCGAGCGAACCGAGGGCGCCGCCGGCGTCGAGCACCAGCCCGCCCGCAGTGACCGTGCCGTAGACCGACCAACCGGGGATGGGTGTGCCGTCGAGCGCGAGCTCGATGCTCACCGACCACGTGGTGATGTTGTCGTAGGCGGTGATCCGGGCGCCGGTCAGGTCGAGGCCGGCGGCCTCGGCGATGTCGCGCACGATGGCTTCTGCCTCGGCCTGGCTGGGGAGGTCGGCCGGGCGCTCGGGCTCGGGCATCGGTGCCGGCTCCTCGCAGACGGCGTCGGGGCCGGCCGCGCAGCCGCTCGAGACGGCGACGTCCGACCCGGGTTGGGTCTGGCCCGACGTGTACCACCAGGATGCGCCGTAGCGGCTGACCGACGCCTCGCCGGCGGAGATCATGCGCTGCTGGCCGTCGGCGTCGGTGACGTCACCCTCGATGCCGAAGTGCTCGGCCAGCGCTCGCAGGTCGTCGTCGTCCGCGACGAGGCGGTACACGGGAGCCGAGCCGCCGAGGTCGGGCAGCTCGTCGGCGGCCACGTACCGGGCCCAGGCCATCATCGACATGCCGGCCATGTCGTCGGTGGCGGCGTCGGCCGACTCGGCCACCCGCTCACCGCCGCCGGAGGCCGCGGGGGCCGGGACCGATGCGTTCAGGTCGAGGCGGGGCGGATCGTCGTCCCC
>CAZCJT010000327.1:0-3626 GCA_964498565.1 uncultured Acidimicrobiaceae bacterium | reverse complement strand
CTCGGGGATGGCGACGCCGGAGGCCACGTCGAGGGGGGTGAGGCCGGCCTCGTCGGCCTCCCACTCGGCCCGGGAGCGCGACGACGCCGGGGACTGGATCACCGGCACGCCGAGCGCGTCGAGCTCGGGCACGTCCCAGCCCTCGCCACCACCGCTGGTGGCGCCGGCGGCCCGCGTGGACGTGATGATCACGTCGACGCCCAGCTCGCGGCAGCGGTCGAGGGCGGGAACCCGACCCTCGGCGTCCTGGCGGAGCGAATAGGTCCAGATCGCCACCGAGTCCGCTCCGGCGGCGTCGAGCGCCTCGCACAGCTCGCCGACGTAGGTGGTGTTCCCGGCCACCAGGTGGGCGCGGTAGAAGATGACCGCCACCAACGGACGGTCGGGGCGACGGTCGATTCCTGCTCCCAGACCGGCGCCGTCCCAGACGCCGACGTCGGCGACCGGCGCCGGCGGCTCGAAGCCCAAGCCGGTCATCGCCACGGTGTCGGACAGGAACCGCAGGAGCTGGGCGACGTTGGTCGGCCCGCCGGCGGCGAGGTACCGGTGTGCGTCGGTGGCCACGCCCGTCGGGACGGTGGAGACGGCGAGCAGCTCGGGGTCGGGGTCGGCCTCGCCGCCGAGGGCGACCAGCGGCACGTTGCCCGACCGGCAGCGGTCGCGCAGCTCGGTGAAGCCGTCCTCCCAGGCATCGGCGCCGCCGAGGAGGCGGACGACGACGACCGTGGCGCCGTCGATGTCGGGCACGGCGGGGGTGCGGTCCGGGTGGAACCAGCGCACCTCGCCGAGGTCACCGGGCAGGTCGTCGACCACCGATCGCAGCGCCAGCAGCTCGGTGTCGGCGTTCGAGCCGAACAGGATCATTGGTCCAGCTCCGCCAGCACGTTCTGGTACCGGGTCTGTCGCTCGTCGGCGGTCCAAAGCGAGCAGTCCTCGCACTGGAAGCCCGAGTCGGTCTTGTACCAGAGGCAGCAGGCGCTGCGCTCCCACGCCCACAGCGGACCGACGTGCGCGATCCGACCGGACGCCTGCAGCTCGGGACGTCCGGCGGCGAGGAAGGCCTCGAAGCGGTCGCGGATCTCGAGCCGGCGGTCCTCGAGCGGGCCCATGAACGCCCCGAACGACGAGGCGCAGCCGGCGCCGATGTTGCTCCAGAGCAGGGCTTCACCCACCCGGCACGACTCGTGCGCGGTGGCGACCAGCCGGGCCAGGTGACCGTCGATCAGGTTGGCGTGCAGCGCACCCACCCCCTCGCCGGCGATCCGCGCCTCGGCGAGGTGCACGGCGTTCGGGCGGTGTCGGCCCAGCGCGATGGAGGCCACGCTTGGGTCGAGGTCCAGCACCACGTCGTCGAGGAGCCACGCGCCGACGGCGAGGGATGCGACCCGGAAGGCGTAGCCCTGCACGAACAGCGAGGTGGCGACGTCGTCGCGGTTGGTGCCCCGGCCCTCGGCGGTGGTCGCCACGAGCGCAGCGAGCGCTTCCGGGTCCGTCACGAGCGGCTCGCAGGCGACCCACTCGCCCTCGTCGTCGGGGCCCACGCTCACCCGGAGGTAGTCGACGGTGGAGCGGACCCGATCGATGGCCTGGAGGGCAGCGCTCATCGGTGCACCGCGATCCGATCAGCGGCGGCACTCGCCTCGGCTCGACCGTCGCGCGCCAGAAGCCAGCCGATGCCGGCGCCGAGCCCGGCCCACAGCAGGGCCAACCCGCCCAGCGACCGGATCCGGAAGTCCCACACCAGACCGGCCGGGACGCGCGGATCGATCTCGTCGGGCGTGCCGGGGAGCACGACGAGCAGGAAGGCATAGGAGACGACGGCGAGGGCGGTGACGGCCAGCACGCGCGTGGGGTCGTCGAGGCGCCCGCGCAGTGACCCGGACACGTTGGTGAGGGCCCAGGCCAGAAACAGCGAAAGGGCGACGAGCACGAGCCACTGCACCGTGCGCTGGCCCACGGTGTCGGGGTCGCCGACGGCCGGTGGGCTCGCCGGGTACTTCAGGGCGGGGACCAGGGCGACGCACCCGAACGCCACTGCGGCGAGCCACACGGATCGGATGAGGTCGGATCCGCCTGGCAGCCGGTGACGCACGGCTGCCAGGACCGTGCCGAACACGGCTGCGAGCACAACGGCGTAGATGAGCCCGGCGGCCAGGCCGCCGCCGGCCTGCTCGGACCGGCTGAACAGCGCCTCGTCGTCGTGGCCTCGGCCATCGTCGGAGCGCTCGTGGTCGGCGGCGAGATGCTCCTCAAGCGCAATGGCCTCGTTGATGACCGGCTCGACGACGAAGAACGTGTATCCGGCGAGCAGCAGCCCGACCGCGACGCCGGCCGCGAGGGCGCGCGTGATCACCGCGCGATAGGTCAACGACATGGGCGAGCCGCGCCGGGTGTCAGTGACAGGGCACGGCGAACGCGTGGCGTCCGTCGTGGAAGAGCTCGTGCAGCGTCACCCAGCTGTCGGCGAGCAGGGCGCCGTTCTCCTGCAGCATCAGGTAGACGACGGCGAGGCTCACGATCGCGGCCATCCAGGCCACGGCGGGCACCCGGATCGGGGCGATGGGTGCACGGGTTTCGGTCACTGCGACCATTCGATTGTCTCCATCCTCGTGGCGGTCTTCCTTGTCTCCGTGCGGTCTCCTGGCTCCCAGATCGACGCTTCCCTCCGCCTTCCAGCCGGAACGGCCGTGGCATCTCGGAGGGTCACTCCCTGGTCACAGTTGCGGGACAGCCCCGGATTCACACCGGTGTTCCCGAACGGACGGTGCGACCGTAACAGAGAGCCCGGCGGGCCGGCCGGGAACGGTCTCGGCCACCAGCATCTCCAGCCGGTACGAGACCGACACGCCGACAGCGCGCGCTTGTTATGGTCGGCGGCGAGCACGGGAGTCCGCAGCAGCGGGCTGAGAGGAGGGCTGGCGCTGCCCTCGACCGGAAGAACCTGATTCGGATCATGCCGACGCAGGGAGGCCACAGTGCACCGCACGATCCCCAAGTTGCACGTCGTCACCCCACCGGGGGTCGACGAGCGCGAGCTCGCCACCACGCGCGCCTTGCTCGAGGCGGGCGCGCCGCTGGTCCAGGTCCGCACCAAGGCCATCGACGACAGGGCGCGGCTCGGAGCGGCGAGCGTGGTTCTGAGCGCAGCCCGCGCCGTTGGCGCCACCTGCTTGGTGAACGACCGGGTCGACATCGCGATGGCCGCCGGCGCCGACGGCGTCCACGTGGGAGCCGACGACCTGCCCGTCGTCGTCGCCCGTCGCCTGCTCGGTCCCGACCTGATCGTCGGTGCCACGTGCCGTGACGCGGAGGACGCTCGGCGGGCTCAGGCCGAGGGGGCCAGCTACCTCGGTGTCGGACCGGTGTTCGCCACGTCCACGAAGACCGGGCTCCCCGATCCGATGGGCCCTCGCGGCGTGGAAGCGGTCGCCGCCGCGGTGGACGTCCCGGTCATCGCCATCTCCGGCATCACGGCGGACAACGCGGCTGCGGTGCTCGAGGCCGGAGCGTGGGGCGTCGCCGTGGTGGGCGCGGTGTACGGGGCAGTCGACCCGGTCGCCAGCCTGCGCCAGCTGATGGAGCTCACCGGATGCGCGTGATCGTCGTGGGCGCCGGCATCATCGGCC
>CAZCJT010000326.1:0-3633 GCA_964498565.1 uncultured Acidimicrobiaceae bacterium | reverse complement strand
CGCGGGTGGCCTCGACGACGGTCGTGCGCAGCAGCACCACCACGGCGGCCCCGAGCACGAGCATGGAGCCGAGGATGTGCACGGCCACGAGCCCGACGGGCACACCGAGCAGGTACTGGGCGTACCCCACGGCGCCCTGGGCGACCTCCAGGACCACCAGGGCCCGCAGGGCCCGCTCGACCGACGGCGACGCCCCACCCCGGCGCACCAGGCGCACGGTCCAGAGGGTCGCGGCGAGCAGCACCCACACCGCCACGGCGTGGACGCGGGCGATGTCGGGCAGGAAGAAGCCGAGGCGCTCGACCTCCTCGTCGCCGCCGTGGGGGCCGGTGCCCGTGACCGCGGTGCCGGTGACCAGCACGATCGACGTGGCACCCAGCAGGGCCTTGGCCAGCACCCGGACCTCGGGCGTGGCGACCGGTCGGCGCTCCCCGGCGTCGGGTTCGCCGGCGCGGTGGTGCAGGACGACGGCGCAGGCGACCAGCACGGCGGACACGAGGAAGTGGCCCATCACGAACGGCGGGGACAGCTCGAACAGCACGGTGAGGCCACCGAGGACGATCTGGCCGAGCACGCCGGCGACCAGCGTCCAGGACCACCGCGTCAGGTCGCGCCGGCGGGGCGTCCGGAAGAACGACCCGGCCACGGCGAGGATCACCCCGACCGACACCAGCCCCGTGAAGTAGCGGTTGGTGGACTCGATGATGCCGTGGACGCCCGACTCGGCGTGGGGGACGAAGCTGTCGGGCTCGCAGCTGGGCCACGTCGAGCAGCCCAGGCCCGAGCCGGTGAGCCGCACGCCGGCGCCGGTGACGACGATGATGCCCAGCAGGACGAGCGCCAGCAGGGTGATGCGGCGGTACGCCGATGGAGAGATCGTCGGGCGACGCACCCCTCCAGCGTGGCCGCTCCGGCGTCCCCAGTGCCAGGCGTCGCACGGTGGGGCGCCTTGGTCGGTGGCCGGGCACCGGACGTAGGCTCACGCCGTCATGCTCGTGGCCGCCACCCCCTCGCTGCGTTCGAAGGTCAGCGCCTACGTGGCGCTGATGAAGCTGCGCATCGTCGAGCTGCTGCTGGTCACCACGGTCCCGACCCAGATCGTCGCCGCCGAGGGCATGCCGTCGCTGTGGCTCATCCTCACCACGGTCGTCGGCGGCACCCTCGCTGCCGGCGGCGCGCACGCCATCAACATGTACGTCGACCGCGACATCGACGCGCTGATGGCCCGCACGCAGGACCGCCCCCTCGTCACGGGCGTGATCGAGCCGCGGAACGCCCTCGTCTTCGCCGGCATCCTCGAGGTCGCCGCCTTCGTCCTGCTGTGGACCACGGTGAACCTGCTGTCGGCCGTGCTGGCCGTGGCCGCCTGCCTCTTCTACGTCTTCGTCTACACGCTCTGGCTGAAGCGCACGTCCAGCCAGAACATCGTCATCGGCGGCGCCGCCGGCGCCGTCCCCACGCTGATCGGTTGGTCGAGCGTGACCAACTCGCTCGACTGGGCCCCGGTGATCCTCTTCGCCGTCATCTTCTTCTGGACGCCCCCGCACTTCTGGGCGCTGGCCATCAAGTACAAGGACGACTACGCCGCCGCCGAGGTGCCGATGATGCCGGTCGTCGCCGACGCCCGCAGCACCTGCCTCCAGATGATCGCCTACACCGGCGTCACCTGGGCCCTCACCCTGCTGTTCGCGCCGGTCGCCGGCATGGGCGCCATCTACGTGGTCGCCGCACTGGCCACGGGCGCGATGTTCACCTTCCAGACCGTGCGCCTGCTGTTCGAGCCGACCCCCGCACGGGCCATGCGGGTGTTCGGGTGGTCCATCACCTACGTGAGCCTCCTCTTCGGCGCCATGGCCCTCGATCAGCTGGTGCGGACCGGCCTCTAGGTGGGCCTTCCCGGTGCCAGATCGCCCCATGAGACCTGGTTCGTGCCGCCACTCGGACGTTCGGTACTGTCCGCCCGGATTCGGCAGCCGACCCGGACTGTTCCCGGTTCCGACGCCGCGACGTCGCCCGGCCGGAGGAGAAACCCGCAGCGATGACCGTGACTGAAACTCAAGCGCCGCCTGCGGCCGGCACCAGCGCACCGCTGCTGGAACCGCCCCGACCCGCCACCGGTCTGGCCGTCGTGCTGGGCTCGGGAGAGCACCGCACCATCGGGCGACTCTGGATCTTCACCTCCTTCGCCTACCTCCTCGTCGCCGGCATCGCCGGCGCGCTGGTGGGCGTCGAGAAGATCGACACCGACGGCCTCGGTGATGTCCTCGACGAGGGCGTCCTCGGCGAGACCCTCAGCCTCCACGGCGTGGCCGGGACGTTCCTGTTCCTGCTCCCGCTGTTCATCGGCCTGGCCACCCACGTGGTGCCCGCCCAGGTCGGTGCGGCCACCGTGGCCTTCCCCCGAGCCGCCGCCGCGGCGTACTGGACCTACCTCGGTGCCGGCGCCGTCGTCATCGCCTCCTTCGTGGCCGACGGCGGCCCGTTCGGCGACGACGGTCAAGCCGTCGAGCTCTTCGTCGCCTCCTTCATCGGCGTGCTCCTGGCGCTCGTGCTCGGCACCATCTGCGTGGTCACCACGGCCATCTCCATGCGCACCGCCGGCATGGGCCTGCACCGAACGCCGCTGTTCACCTGGTCCTCGCTGGTCACGGGCGCCCTCGTCCTGCTCCAGCTGCCCGTGCTCGCCGGCCTGATGCTGCTGGTCTACGTCGATCACCGCTACGGCCCCACCTTCCTCGGCGGCAGCGACGGCGTCCTCGACCGCATCGCCTGGGCCTGGTCCCAGCCGAGCGTCTACCTGTTCGCCATCCCGGTCCTCGGCATCGTGGGCGACATCGTCCCCGTCTCGGCCCGCACCCGCCTCAGCAAGCACCGCATCGCCCAGGGCTGCATCGGTGCCTTCGGTGCCCTCGCGTTCGGCGCCTGGGCCATGCCGGGCTTCGGCGCCGACGCCAGCGCCCCGCTGCACCACGTCGGCGACGTGCCGTTCTACGCCTTCTCCATCCTGATCCTGTTCCCGGTCCTGGCCTTCGCCGGCCTGCTCGGCGACACGCTGCGCCGCGGCTCCCTCGCCGTGACCAGCCCGCTGCTGTGGGGCATCGCCGGGCTCCTGATGCTGCTCACCGGCATCGCCAACGGGATCCTCGTGGCCGTCGAGCCGCTCGACCTCATCGAGACCACCGCCCAGTCCGCCCAGATCCACTACGTGCTGGTGGCCTCGCTGCTCGGCCTGTTCGCCGGCCTCGCCCACTGGGCGCCCCGGGTCCTCGGCTCGCCGCTCCTCGAGCTCGCCTCCAAGGGCCTGGCCGCCCTCGGGCTGCTCGGCACCGTCCTGCTCTGCCTGCCCGACCTGATCAGCGGCTTCCTCGAGCAGCGCTGGCGCCTGGGCGGCGTCGAAGACGACGTCGATGCGGTCGAGGCGCTCAACCTCGCCAGCGTCGCCGGCGGTGCGCTGCTCGTCCTCGTCGGGCTGGCCTTCGTCGGTCTCGTCCTGAAGGCCGCCGCCGGTCGGGACCACGACGACCAGGACCCGTGGCAGGGCCACACCCTCGAGTGGGCCACCCCCGGCACGCTCCCCGCGATCACCTCGGAGGCCCCGGTGTACGACGCCCGCCACGGCGCCGGCCCCACGAC
>CAZCJT010000325.1:0-3637 GCA_964498565.1 uncultured Acidimicrobiaceae bacterium | reverse complement strand
CGTTGGCTACGTCGAAGACACCCAGTTCAGGACTGAAGATAAGTGCCGCACGGGGGTAGGCCGTGAACCCGCCCCCGAATGACGTCTCGTTCAGGCCCGCAGTACCTCGACCGGACAACTGATCCCAGGGGCGGACGCGAGCCGCCGATCGGCCGTGACCAGGACACATTCGAGTCGCTCGGCGAGCGCCACGTAGACGGCGTCGTAGGCGGTCACGTTGTGGCGAAGTTCGAATGCTCGTCGCAGCAGTGGCAGAGCCGGATACCGAGTCATGTCGAGAGCCTGGAGATCGTCGATGGCAGTCGAGAAGCGGTTCCGGGAGAGATCGCCGGCCGCCCATCGCTTGCGGAGCACAGCCACGGTCTCGACATCGACCAGGTCGGGGGCGGTCAGGTCGCCATCGCCCGCGAGTCGGGCCCGGGCCGCCGTTCCGTCGCTGCGGTCGTCGGCGAGCGCGTTCGCCAACACCGACGCGTCGGCGACGATCAAGACGCCGAGCGTTCGGCCTCGAGATCGGCGACTGCCTGGGCGAGACCGACCTTTCCGCCCCGTCGCTTCGAGACCCGCTCGAACAACTCGTCTACGGTCGGGCGCGCGGCAAGACGAGTGAGCTCGGAACTGAGGTACTGCTGCAACGACTGACCTCGATGCTCGGCACGGTCCTGGAGGACACGGTGAACGTCGTCAGGCAGATCACGCACGAGGATGTTCGGCACGCTTTCATTGTGCAAGCAGCAGCCGGGGTCCGCAACCCCCTTCGTTTCGCGTACACCATCGGCACCCGCCGACGGTATGGGACACCGGGCGCGACCATCCCCGAGGTGCCTGCTTGAGACTGCGAGTGGGCGCGATGGCTTGTTCGTAGCGTCTCGAGGTCTCTGACGGGTTCGCTCTCCATCGAGTCCGGAAGAACCCTCATGTCTGTGATCATCGGCGTCGACCCGCACAAGGTGGGCCTGCCTCGGTTTGACGGACATCCACGATCAGGGGCGAAGCCCCGGAGAGGATGTCCATCATGGAGACCATGGCGAGGAAGAAGCCGCGGCCCCGTCGTTCGTTCACACCGGAGTTCAAGGCCGACATCGTCGAGCGGTGCCGCAAGGGTGACCGGTCGATCCCAGATGTCGCGAAGGACTTCGACCTGACAGAGACGGCGGTGCGGGCCTGGGTGCGACAAGCAGAAGTCGACGACGGCGACCGGCCAGGTCTGACGTCGGAGGAGAAGGACGAGCTCACACAGCTGCGCCGCGAGAACCGGCGGTTGCGTGAGGACGTCGAGATCCTCAAGCGGGCAACGGCTTTCTTCGCGAAGGAGACCCGGTGAAGATGGACCCCTTCATCGAGGCGGAGGAAGCAGACGGCCACAGCGTCAAGCGGTGTGAGCATCCCCCTGTTGGGCGGACACCTCGTATAGGAGGAAGTCCATGTCCAGCACGAAGAAGCGGCGGGCCGGTAGGCCGTCGAAGTATCCGCCAGAGTTCCGTCGTGACGCGGTCGCGATGGTCCTCGACGAGGAACGTCCGATCGCCGAGGTCGGCCGCGCGGTCGGCGTGAACCCGGGCACGCTCGGGAACTGGGTCGGTCTCGAACGCATCGAGCGTGGTGAACGTCGGGGCGGATCTCGATCGGCCAGCAGTACACGATGGTGGGTGCCGTCCCGACGCTCCCCGCCTACCGCCACTACCGGCTGCTCCAGCGGATCCACTCCCCTGGCAGCGGCCAGCTGTCGCAGCATGCCGGCCGGTGCTGATCCGTTCGTGACCATTCCGTGACCAGCCGGCCCCGTTGCGGGGCCCGGCCAGCCTGTGACCTGGGCAAACAGGAGTGGGCGTAACAGGACTTGAACCTGTGACCTCACGCGTGTGAAGCGTGCGCTCTAGCCAGCTGAGCTATACGCCCGTGCGAGCGGGAGACTGTAGCACTCAGGCCGGGTAGCGACGGAGCTCGACCAGGTTGCCGTCGGGGTCCCGCAGGTAGATGGAGGTGGCGTTGCCCTGGGCACCCCAGCGCGGCGCGGGGCCGTCCTCGATGACCAGATCGGCTCGGGCGGCGAGGGCCTCGATGTCGTCGTCGACGACGAGGCACAGGTGGTCGACGTTCTGACCGGTGCGGTCGAGCTGCATCAAGTCGATGATGGTGGTGGCGTCGACGCGCACGCTGGGGAAGAAGACCGTGCCGGCCTCCCACTCGTCCACCCGCTCGGGGGTCAGGCCGAGGGTGCCGACGTAGAAGTCGAGGGAGCGGCGCACGTCGGAGACGTTGAGGACGAGGTGGTCGAAGCCGATGACGCGCACGGCGACAGCGTGCCACGACGCCCGATCAGTAGCCGGCGTCGACGTCCACGGGGCCGAGGAGGTCCTCGCCGGCGATGTAGCGGCGGACGTTCTCGCGGACGCGGGCCGAGAGGAGCGGCACCGCCATCTCGGGTGTGTTGGCGACGTGGGGGGTGAGGAAGCAGTTCGGCAGCGTCCAGAGCGGGTGGCCGTCGGGCAGCGGCTCGGGGTCGACCACGTCGAGGCCGGCACCGCCGATGGCCCGCTCCTGCAACACCCGGACCAGGTCGTCGGTGACCACGTGGCGTCCGCGGGCGACGTTCACCAGCCACGCGTGGTCGGGGAGCAGACGGAGGCGTCGCTCGTCGAACAGCCCCTCGGTCTCGGGCGTCAGGGCCACGGCGAGGACGACCAGGTCGGCGTCGGCCAGCTCGACGTCGAGCTCGTCGAGCGTCACGGTGCGGGTCGCGCCCGGGCACGGCGTCGCGCTGCGGCGGACCACGACGACCTCGCACCGGAACGGGGCCAGGAACCCGAGGAAGGACTCGGTGATGCCGCCACCGCCGACGACGACGACCTTGGCCCCGATGAGGTTGCGGCCCGTCGGTCCCTCCCAGGTGCTGGCGCAGGCGTAGGTGCCCATCCCGCGCAGGCCGGCGAGGGACAGCATCAGCGCCTGCTCCGCCACCGGGTCGGCGTACACGCCCTTGCCGCACGTCCAGCGCCGCCGGTGGTCGAGCACGGCGACGAACGGCTCAATGCCGGCCCACGGCAGCTGGACCCAGTCCACGCCGGGTTGCTCGTCGAGGAGCCGTTGCAGGCCGGCCGCGTCCCTGGGATCGGTCCAGACGACGGCTTGGGCCTCGCCCTCGGTGACCGGGTCGCCGCCGCCGGCTCGGACGGCGTCGGCCAGCCACGGGCGGCCGCCGGCGGGCAGGACCAGGATGCGAGGACGCTCAGCGGCCATGACCGTCATACTCGCAGCCGTCGGGGACCGGGTCGGGAAGCACGGGCACCGCGGCGCCGCGGCGCTGGCCGAGAAGCGAAGCGCGGGTGACCGCACCACCGCCGAAGCGGTCGCGCACGGCGTCGAGGGTGTGGTCCAGGGTGCGACGGTCGTGGCCGTCGAGGTCGAGCGTGAGCTGCACGGCGTCGGCCGGGACGAGGTCGGAGACGGTGATGCCGATGAGCGTGCAGCCGGCCTGGCGGAGGTGGGGCCAGCGAGCATCGAGCAGGTCTCGCGCCGCAGCGAGCACGAGGTCGGTGCGGTCGGTGGCGGCGGGCAGGGTGCGCGATCGGGTCTCCCGGGACAGGTCGGCGTGGCGCAGCCGGAGCGTGACGGTGCGACCGACCCGGCGGCCGCC
>CAZCJT010000324.1:0-3645 GCA_964498565.1 uncultured Acidimicrobiaceae bacterium | reverse complement strand
GGGCCGCGCAGCAGGGCGCGCACCGGCGGCAGCAGGAGGGCCAGGCCGACGGCGCCGGTGATGAACCCCGGCACCAGCAGGAGGAGGCCGGCGAGCAGCAGGAGGGTGCCGTTGACGACCTCGTCGGTGGGGGCCTCGCCCCTGGTGACCTTGTCGTTGGCCCGCCGCAGGACCCCGAGGCCCTGCTGCTTGACGAGCCACACCCCGACCACCGTCGCGCCCACGGCGGTGAGAAGCGCGCTGCCGAAGCCGATCGCCCCCGCCACCTGTACGAACACGTACAGCTCCACGATCGGGAGCAGCAGGAACAGGACGAGGAACATGGGAGCGTCCAGGCTACTGACGTCGCAGCAGCGTCGTTCGGCGGCTGGGGTAGCGTCGCCCGGATGGCTGGGGACCACGTCCGGGGATCCGGACCCACCGACGCCCGAGGTGACCTGGCGAATCGCATCCTGCCGCGCACCGCCCTCGGCCTCGCCGTGCTGCTGTTCTTCATGGCGGTGTCGGCGGCGTTCTCCGGTGCGGCCCTGTTCGCCTACTACCGCTTCGAGCTCGACGACACCCGGGAGCGGGTGGCCCAGCTCGAGGGCCAGATCGCCGACGACCTCGAGACGGCCGAGCAGGTCATCGGTCAGCGCACGGACGAGGCCACCGCCGAGATCGACCGGCTCCTGCAGGAGCTCGAGCAGTTCGCTGCGTCCGGTCAGACCGTCGACGAGCTCCTCGCCGCCGCGGGCCCGTCGGTGTTCCTCGTGAGCACCCTCGACGAGGCCGGCCAGCCGTCGGTGGGCACGGCCTTCGTCCTGTTCTCCGACAGCGAGCGGTCGTTCCTGCTGACGTCCTACACCACGGTCCGGGCCGCCACCGTCGAGCCCGGTCCCGGGGTCGAGGTCTCCCAGGGCGGCGGGGCGCTGGAGGTGCAGCTGTCGGCCTGGGACGAGGGCCGCGACCTGGCCCTGCTCATCGCCGAGGACTCGCCCAACCTCCCGGCCGTGAAGGTGGCCGACCCCTCCTCGGTCGCCGCCGGCGACCGCGTCTTCGCCATCTCCGGCCTCGGCAGCGACGGCGGGGCGCTGGTGCAGGGCGTCGTGTCCGATGTCTCGGCGACCGCCATCCAGCACGACGCCCCCGTCGGGCCGCAGTTCCAGGGCGGGCCGATGCTCAACAGCTCGGGCGAGCTCGTCGGCATCGCGTCGCGGACCTTCGCCCCCCTCGGCTTCGTCCCCGAGACGGTGTACTTCGGGATCCCGATCCGGGAAGCGTGCGCCGAGCTGGTGCAGTGCCCGGCCGAGCTCGACTAGTCGTCGTCGAAGAACCCGCGGCCTGAACCGATCGTGGTGGTGGTCGACGACGTGGTGGTGGTCGACGACGTCGACGTGGTGGTCGACGGGACCGGCGCCACCGGGCGCTCCGCGTCGACGACGTAGGGGCCGCCGAGGCCGGTGCCGTCGGTGGACATGCGCGGGCGAGGCGCGAAGCCACGCCGCTCGCGCTGGATCTCCTCGCTGGCCACGTCGCGGATGGGGGCCGGCTCGCTGAAGTCGGTGACCGGCACGCCGTCGAGCGCGGCGCGCATGAACTGCTGCCACGCGTCGGCCGGGAAGGACCCCCCGGTGAGGGCCCGGCCCTTCCCGGAGTAGCTCTTGTCGAGCGGCGGGGGCGGGTCCCAGCCCATGAACACCGCAGCCGAGAGGGTCGGGGTGTAACCCACGAACCAGGAGTCCCGGTTGTCCTGGGTGGTGCCGGTCTTGCCGGCCGCGGGCCGACCGATGCCCTTGCCCGACGCCGTGCCGGAGGTGATGACCCCTTCGAGCACGTTCGTGACGTTGTCGGCCGTCGCCTCCTTGAGGACCTGCTCGCCCTTCGGCTGGGAGTGGTCGACCAGCAGCGTCCCGTCGGGGGCGAAGACCCGCACGACCGGGGTGGGCGGCACCCGGACGCCGTCGTGGGCGAACGTGCCGTAGGCCGACGCCATGCCGAGCGCGGAGACCTCCCGGCTGCCGAGGGCGATGGCGAGACCCGACCCGTCGCGGGCCGGGTCGATCTCGGGGATCTCGAGGCCCAGTCGGTTGGCCAGCGCCACCGCCTCGGCGGGGCCCACGTCCTGCATGAGGCGCACGAACACGGTGTTGACCGAGCGGTGCATGGCCGAGCGCAGGGTCATGTTCCCGTAGACCGCGCCGCCGTAGTTCTCGGGGGCGTAGTCCCCGATCTGCAGCGGCCCGCCGGAGTAGACCTCGTCGGGTCGGGTGCCCTGCTCGAACGCGGTGGCCAACACGAAGGGCTTGAACGACGAGCCGGCCTGGCGACCGATGCTGCCCGCGCCCTTCACCGCGATGTTGGTCTGGTCCAGCCCGAAGTCACGGCCTCCGACCATCGCCCGCACGTAGCCGGTGGGGGGCTCGACGGCCGTCACCGACATCTGCATGTTGTGCGTGATCTCATTGCCGGCGGCATCGGTGCGGACGACGGGCCGGATCCCGTCGAGCGTGGTGAAGGCCGTCGCCTCGGCCGCCACCTGGACCTTGGGGTCCAGCGTGGTGAAGATCTGGAGGCCGCCCCGGTACAGGATGTCCTCGTCGCCGAGCGCGTCCTGCAGGTGCTTGGTCAGGTACGAGATGAACCAGGGGTATCTGGTGTCCTCGTTCGTCGGCGTGACCACCAGCGTGTGGGGGCCGGGCGCCGGGCCGCCGCTCTGCAGCCACAGGGGGGCGTTCACCGCCTCCTGGTGCTGCTGCTCGGTGATGAACCCCTCGTCGAGCATCACCTCGAGCACGCTCTTGCGGCGGATCTCGGCCGTGGCGATGTCGGTGCGCGGGTTGTACCGCGACGGCGCCGGGATCAGGCCGGCGAGGGTGGCGGCTTCGGAGGCGTTGAGGATGTTCACCGGCTTGCCGAAGTACACGTCGGCGGCGGCGCCGATGCCGTAGGCGCCCTCGCCGAAATACACGATGGACAGGTACTCGAAGAGGATCTGCTCCTTGCTGAGCGAGCGGTCGAGCTGCGCGGCCAGCACGGCTTCGCGCACCTTGCGGGTGATGGTGCGGTCGGAGCCGACGCCGTAGGCGTTCTTGGCCAGCTGCTGGGTGATCGTCGATCCGCCCTGGGCCAGCTCCCCCTCGCGCACGTCGGTGACGAGCGCCCGCATCGTGCCGCGGATGTCGACGCCGGAGTGGCCGTAGAAGTTGCGATCCTCGGCCGCGATCACCGCCTGCTTCAGGACCTCGGGGATGTCGCCGGGGGTGACCGGGATGTTCTGGTCGAACTGCTGGTAGGTGTGGATCAGGTCGCCGTTGACGTCGTACACCTGGCTGAACCGGATGGCCTCGAGCTCCTCGGGCTCGGGGATCATCGCCGGCAGGGGCACGAACAGCTGGGTGGCCAGCACGACGCCCGCTGCGACGAGCGGGGTGGCCAGCACCACGGCGAGCGCGACGGCGAGCTGCACCAGCTTGGTCGAGCGACGGTACCTGGCCATGTGCACTCCATCATCGCCCGATTCGCGCCCGATGTCGCATCGGACGTCCGGTCAGCTCCGGCGTCGGGCCGAGGCCGCCGTGGCCTGAGGTGCCGCCTCGCCCGCCCGCCCGCCCGGCTTCCTAGAGTCGGCCGCCGTGCCGACGTCCCCGCCCGCTCCCGATCGCC
>CAZCJT010000323.1:0-3646 GCA_964498565.1 uncultured Acidimicrobiaceae bacterium | reverse complement strand
CCAGCAGCCGGGGGGCGTGGGCCCACGACAGCACCCGGCCCTGGAGCCGGTCGGTCCCGGCGAGCGCCTCGGGCGAGGTGGAGCCGATCGCGTCGGCCACGGCACCGGTCCACACCGGACACCCGGAGACGAGCGCACCGCACGCACACCGGTACCCGTCGGTGAACCCGCGGGACCACAGCAGGCGCAGCTCCCCCAGCGATGCGACCCCCGCAACGGTGCCGAGGAGGTCGTCGAGGAGGGTGGATCCGCTGCGTCCCTTGCCGACCACGTAGACGACCCGGCGGGTCATCGGCGACGCGGGGACGGACGGCACAGGGACCGAGAACCTACCCGCCTCCACGGGGGCCGCCGATGTCCTCGACCCCACGCGGATTGCGTAGCGTCCCGGCATGGACTTCTCGTGGACGCCGGAGCTGCTCGCCCTCGCAGAAGAGGCCCACGAGGTCGGTCGCAAGGCCACCGAGGGCCGGTGGTTCATGGAGGATTCCTGGATCGCCCAGCCCGACGACGACTTCGCCAAGGAGCTGGCGGCGCGGGGCTGGATCGGCATGACGTGGCCCACCGAGTTCGGTGGCGGTGGCCGGTCGGCCCTCGAGCGCTTCGTCGTCTACGAGGCCCTCATCTCCGAGGGTGCACCCATCGCCAGCTCGTGGTTCGCCGACCGCCAGATGGGTCCCACGCTCCTCCAGTTCGGCACGCCCGAGCAGCGCGAGCGCTGGCTCCCCGGCATCATCGCCGCCGAGACCATGTGGTGCATCGGCATGTCCGAGCCCGACGCCGGCTCCGACGTCGCCTCCCTGCGCACGAACGCGGTCCGCGACGGCGACGAGTGGGTCGTCAACGGCCAGAAGATCTGGAACTCCGGCGGCGCCGAGGCCGACTGGTGCTACCTCATCGCCCGCACCGACCCCGATGCTCCCAAGCACAAGGGTCTGTCCGAGTTCATCGTGGACATGTCGTCGCCCGGCATCACGGTGCTGCCCATCCGCGACATGACCGACGACGAGCACTTCTGCGAGATCTACTTCGACGACGTGCGGGTCCCGGCGGCGAACCTGGTCGGCACCGAAGGTGGGTCGTTCAAGCAGGTCATGCGCCAGATGGAGCACGAGCGGGGTGGCATCGACCGGCTGGTCTCCAACAAGCGGCTCTACCAGGACTGCCTCGCGTTCGCCCGCGCCCACGGGGCCCTCGCCGACGACGACCTGCGCCAGGAGGTCGCCGCCATCGAGACGATGTACCGCATCGGCCGCCTGCTCGTGCTGCGTGAGACCCTGCAGCAGGCCCCGCAGGGGTTCTCGGCCGCCACCAAGACCTTCGGCACCGAGTTCGAGGTCCGGGTCGCCGACTTCTGCGGCCGGGTGCTCGGCCCCCACGCGACCCTCGCCGACGAGGGGCTCCGCCGCCGGGTCGCCCGCAACATCTGCTACGCCCCCGGCTACGTGATCATGGGCGGGACGGTCGAGATCCTGCGCAACATCCTCGGCGAGCGGGTGCTCGGCCTGCCCCGGTAGATCGCTCTGGCGGCGGCTCCGACCGCCTCCTGGGTCGCGACTCTGGAAACTGGCAGTGCCGGTGTAGCAGCAAAGCCCGCCGCTACACCCTCACTGCCAGTTTCTCTACAAGCGGCGGACGAGGGGGGCATCGTCGACGCCGACGTCGGCCAGCGTGACCCGCACCTCGATCAGGTCGGCCCCGTCGGGTCGGACGATGATGGGGTCGCACGTCAGCTCGGTCACCTCGGGTGCGGCGTCGACGATCGCGCACAGGCGGCGCACCAGGTCGACGACGTGGCCGCGGGAGTCCGGATCGAGGACGTCGTCGAGGCCGGATTCGCTGACCAGCTCGTCAGCGCCTCGATCCGTGAGCGGCAGCACGCGCCGGGGGGAGGGGGCGAAGCGGCCCGCACCGCCGCCGGGACCGACGCGGACCACCGGCCCCACGACCGGGTGCGTGGCCACGCTGACGCGGACGTCGGTGCCGGGCTCGACCATGGGCTGGACGATCATGGGCCAGGCCCCGTCGCCGAGGCCCTCGACGATGGTGGCGGCGGCGGACCGGAGGTCGGCGACGTCGTCCAGGTCGAGGGCAACGCCCCGGCGCTGGGTGGTCGCGCCCACGTCGTGGGACTCGGCCTTGAGCGCCACCGGGCCGTCCAGCGCGATGGCGGTGAGCTCGTCGGCCGACCGGACGACCGTGATGGGCACCACGTCGAGGCCGCCGGCGCGCAGCAGGGCCCGGGCCGCCTCCGGCTCGAGCTCGATGCGGTCGTCCTCGGCGAGCAGGCGCTCGACCAGCGACGTGACGTCGTCGACCGCCGCGCACGGGAGCACCTCGCCGGAGAGCTCCGACGCCCGCCAGACCCCGTAGCGCGCCATCCACCCGAGCGCGTACGCGGCGTCGTCGGGGAAGGCGAAGATCGGCACACCACCGCCGGTCACCGTCGTGCGCTGCCCGTAGATGCACGAGACGATGGTGGTGGCGGGGTGTTGGGCCGCGACCTGGTCCAGCACGGCCGCCACCTCGTCGGGGTCGTCGACGTCGGGCGGAGCGTGCACCACGAGGGCCACGTCGACCTGGGGGTCGGCCAGCACCGTGCTGAGCACCGTCGCGTAGTCCGCAGGGGTGGCGTCGAAGGCGAGGTCGACCGGGTTCGTGGTCGGTCGACCGTGGAGGCGCAGCCCGTCGATGGCGTCGAGCGTCTCAGGCGAGAGCGACACCATGCGCAGCCCGGCGTTCACGCAGGCGTCGGCGGCCATGGAGGCGCTGCCCCCGCTGTTGCCCACCACCACCACGCCGTTGCCGGACGGGACCGGCTGGTTCTCGGCGACGATCGCCGCGTTCAGCAGCGAGGTCACGGTGGGCACCCGCACGACGCCGGTCTGGCGCAGCAGCGCGTCGATGGTCTCGTCGTCGATCCAGCCCTCCCCCTGCTCCCCCGCCACCAGCGAGTCGAGCACCGCACCGGTGCGCACGGCGAAGACCGGCTTGCGGGCCGCCACCTGGCGCACGTTGCGGCCGAAGCGCCGGGGGTTGCCGAAGGACTCGAGGTAGAGCAGCACCACGTCGGTGCGGTCGTCGTCGAGCCAGTACTGGAGCATGTCGTTGCCGGAGAGGTCGGCCTTGTTGCCCACGGCCACGAAGCTCGAGATGCCGAGCCCAGCCTCGCTGGCGTGCCCGAGGATCACCGCGCCGAGGGTGCCCGACTGGCTGAGCAACCCGACCCGGCCCGGCTTGGGCGCCGGGCCGGCGAAGGTGGCCCGGAGGCGGACGTCGGGGTCGGTGTTGATGACGCCGAGGCAGTTGGGGCCGAGGATGCGGACGCCGAAGCGCCGGGCCGTGGCCAGCACGTCCTCCTGCAGCTGGCGGCCCTCGGGGCCGGCCTCGGCGAAGCCGGCGGAGATGACGATGGCGGCCCCGACCCGGGCCCGTCCGCAGTCCTCGATGACCCCCACCGCCTCGCGGGCCGGGACGCACACCACGGCCACGTCGATCTCGTCGGGCACCTCCACCACGCTGCGATGGGCCCTGACGCCGGCCACGGCGTGGGCCTCGGGGTGGACGGCGTACACGGGGCCGTTGAACGGCGCGGCCAGCAGGTTCCGCAGCACCCGGTGGCCGATGGAGCGGGGGCTGCGTCCGG
>CAZCJT010000322.1:0-3656 GCA_964498565.1 uncultured Acidimicrobiaceae bacterium | reverse complement strand
CCGCCGTCTCCGGCGGAGCTCGGCACCATCCGGGAGGCCGAGCTCCGGCAGGCCACGGCGCTGCTCGGGGTCTCACGGGTCGAGGTGCTCGGTTGGAGCGATTCCGGCATGGACGGCGAGGCGCCGGCCGGCTCGCTCTGCGCGGCCGCCCCCGCCGAGGTCGAGTCGGCCATCAGCCGCATCATCGCGGCGGAACGGCCCGACGTCGTGGTGACCCTCGACGCGGGCGACGGCCACCGGGACCACGCCGTCGTGCGTGACGCCACGCTGGCCGCGGTCGACCGCTGCGACCACCCGCCGATCGTCTACCTGTGGTGCCTGCCGCGGTCCCTCATGGCCGAGTTCACGGGCGTCGACGAGCTCGGAACCCCCGACGACGACATCACCACGATCGTCGACGCCTCGGCGCTGCTCGACCAGCGCTGGGCCGCGATGCGGGCGCACCGGTCGCAGGTCCCGCCGTACGACGCGATGGCGCCCGAGCTCCAGGCCGCATTCCTGGGCCTCGACCACCTGCGACGGGTGCGGCCTGGGTGGGTGGGCGGGCCGGTCGAGGACGACTGGGTCCCGACCATCGGGCGGATCTGACCCGACGCCGGAGGCAGGGCTAGCGTGCCCGATTCGCGGCCCATCCCCGACGTTCGGGCGTCTCCGGACGCTTGTGCAAGGATTCACGACGATGCCCCGGTTCACTGCCGAGAACACGATCCTCGCCAAGGAGATCATCGCTCGGTACCCGCATCCGAAGTCGGCCCTGATCCCACTTCTGCACCTGGCCCAGGAGCAGGACGGCCACGTCACCGACGAGGCGATGGTCCACATCGCCGACCTGGTCGGCGTCACGCCGGCCGAGGTCATCGGCACCTGCAGCTTCTACGAGATGTTCAAGCGCGATCCGGTGGGGGACTACCTCATCAACGTGTGCACGAACATCGCCTGCATGCTCATGGGCGGCGAGGAGCTGCTGCACCACCTCGAGGACCGCCTCCACATCCGGCCCGGGTCCACCACGCCCGACGGCACCTTCACCCTCGAAGACGTCGAGTGCATCGCGGCGTGCACCGAGGCGCCCTGCCTCACCGTGAACTACCGCTACTTCCACAAGATCAGCACCGACGAGGCCGACAAGCTGCTCGACGACCTGCGGGCCGGCCGGCGGGCGCACGAGATCCCCAAGCACGGCACCCTGGCCCGCACCCGCCAGTCCATCCCGGCCGACAAGCGCGCCGGCGCAGCCATCCCGGGCGAGAGCGGCCAGCCGGTGTGGATGAAGCCCAAGGACGAGGCGGAGGGTGCGTCGGCATGAGCGAGCAGACCACCGGGCCGCGCGCCGTGCCCAAGATGATCACGGGCCGGTTCCAGTTCGAGGACGCCCACACCATCGACCGCTACCGCGCCACCGAGGGCTACGTCGGGCTGCGCAAGGCGCTCGACATGCACCCGGAGGACGTCCACGCCGAGATCAAGAACGCCTCGCTCCTCGGGCGAGGCGGCGCCGGCTTCCCCGCCGGCGTGAAGTGGGGCTTCTGCCCGCCCGGCGTGTGGCCCCGCTACTTCGTCGTCAACGGCGACGAGTCCGAGCCCGGCACCTACAAGGACCGCCTCCTCATGGAGCGGGACCCGCACCAGCTCATCGAGGGCGTGCTCATCGGGGCCTACGCCACCGGCTGCGCCCAGGCCTTCCTGTACGTCCGCGGCGAGATGGCGCTGGCTCAGGAGCGCATCGCCACCGCGCTGAACGAGGCCTACGCCGCCGGCCTCGTCGGCAAGAACGTGCTCGGCACCGACTTCTCCTGCGACATCGTCCTGCACTGGGGTGCCGGCGCGTACATCGTGGGCGAGGAGACCGCCCTCATCGAGTCCCTCGAGGGCAACCGGGGCATGCCCCGCCTGAAGCCGCCGTACTTCCCGGCCGCCAAGGGGCTGTACATGCAGCCCACCATCGTCAACAACGTCGAGACGATGGCCAACGTCCCGTGGATCATCCGCAACGGCTCCGAGGCCTACACCGCCTTCGGCGCCGAGAGCAGCCGTGGCACCCGCATGTTCGCGGTGTCAGGCCACGTCAAGAAGCCCGGGGTCCACGAGGTGGAGTTCGGCACCACCACCTTCCGGGACCTCATCTACGGCCACTGCGGCGGCATCCGGGGCAACCACACGCTGAAGGCGTTCATCCCCGGCGGCGCCTCGGCCCCGTGGTTCTACGAGGAGCACCTCGACCTGCCCCTCGAGGCCGGCGCGGTCGGCGCAGCCGGCTCGATGCTCGGCTCCGGGGCCATCGTCGTCATGGACGACACCACCGACGCGGTCAAGGCCACGTGGCGCGTGGTGCGCTTCTTCGCCCGCGAGTCGTGCGGCAAGTGCACGCCGTGCCGCGAGGGCACGAGCTGGCTGGAGAAGATCCTGCGCCGGATGCTCGACGGCCAGGGCCGCCCCCAGGACATCGCCCTGCTCCTCGACCTGTGCGACAACATCTCGCCGGCCATCGCCTGGCCGCCGAAGCAGACCACGATCTGCCCGCTCGGCCCGTCGGCCGTCAGCCCCATCGCCAGCGCCATCATGCGGTTCAAGTCCGAGTTCCAGGCCTACTGCGGCGGCGGCGACATCCCGACCTCGGTGACCATCAACGGCAAGGCCTACCTGCCGCCCGAAGGAGCGCCCGCAGGTGTCTGAGGAGACGAAGACGTCCGTGAAGATCACCGTCGACGGCCGGGAGATCGAGGCCGCCGAGGGCGAGCTCGTCATCGCGGCGGCCGAGCGCACCGGCACCTACATCCCCCGGTTCTGCTGGCACCCTCGCATGAACCCGGTGGGCATGTGCCGCATGTGCCTGGTCGAGATCGACACCGGCCGGGGCCCGGCGCTTCAGCCCTCGTGCATGATCCCGGTGTCCGACGGCATGACCGTCGTGACCGACTCCGACATGACGAAGAAGGCCCAGGAGGGCGTGCTCGAGTTCCTCCTCGCCAACCATCCGCTCGACTGCCCGGTCTGCGACCGCGGCGGCGAGTGCCCCCTCCAGGACCAGGCGTACTCCCACGGCCCGGGCGAGTCCCGGTTCGTCGAGGAGAAGGTCCACTTCGAGAAGCCGATCCCCATCTCGGACCTCGTCGACCTCGACCGTGAGCGGTGCATCCTCTGCGACCGCTGCACCCGCTTCGCCGACGAGGTCGCCGGCGACACCCTCATCCACTTCATCGACCGGGGCGCCCAGACCCAGGTCAACACGTTCCCCGACCAACCCTTCGCGTCGTACTTCTCGGGCAACACCGTGCAGATCTGCCCCGTCGGCGCCCTCCTCGCCCGCCCGTACCGCTTCAAGGCCCGCCCGTGGGACCTCGACCAGGTCGAGTCCACGTGCACGTCGTGCTCGGTGGGCTGCCGGGTCGCGGTGCAGTCGAGCCGCAACGAGATCCTGCGCTACCAGGGCGTCGACGTCGACCCGGTCAACTGGGGCTGGCTCTGCGACAAGGGCCGCTTCGACTTCCAGGCCGTCCACGCCGAGACGCGCCTCGGCGAGCCCCTCGTCCGCAACGGCGACGCCCAGGTCCCCACGACCTGGTCCGACGCCCTCGGCCGGGCGGCCGGCGCCATCAAGGGGGCGCTCGACTCCCCCGGCCCCGCCGGCGTCGGCGTGGTCGGCGGCGCCCGGTTGA
>CAZCJT010000321.1:0-3667 GCA_964498565.1 uncultured Acidimicrobiaceae bacterium | reverse complement strand
GTTCGGGATGTCCCGGGTGATCTCCTCGGGGCCGAGCTTGGTGTCGCGGGCGTCGATCTCGTGCTCGTGGATGTGGATGGAGGTGAGCACGTCGTCGCGCACGAGGCGCTCGGACAGGATGATGGCGTCCTCGAAGTTGTAACCCTCCCAGGACATGAAGGCCACGAGGAGGTTCTTGCCGAGGGCGAGCTCGCCCATGTCGGTCGACGGGCCGTCGGCGATGAGGGCCCCCTTCTCGAACTTCTGGCCCGGCACCAGGCGGGGCCGCTGGTTGATGCAGCTGTCCTGGTTGGAGCGCTCGAACTTGAGCAGGTTGAAGACCTTGCGGCCCTCGTTGTCGTACTCGACCACGATGCGGTCGCCGGTGGCCTCGACGCAGGTGCCCGAGTCGGTGGCGATCAGCGTGTCGGCGGCGTCGACGGCGCAACGCCCCTCGATGCCGGTGCCGATGTACGGCGCCTCGGCCCGCACCAGCGGCACGGCCTGGCGCTGCATGTTGGCGCCCATCAGGGCGCGGTTGGCGTCGTCGTGCTCGAGGAAGGGGATCAGCGCGGTGGCGACCGAGATGATCTGCTTCGGCGAGACGTCCATCATCTGGACCTCGTCCGGCGGCACCGTGGCGATCTCGGTGGTGGCGCCGAAGAAGACGTCGCGCTCGAGCATGAGCTTGAGCTCGCCGAGGGTGGCGGCCTGGGGCGACTTGCGCACCAGGACCCGGTCGCGCACGAACTTCCCGTTCTCGTCGATCGGTGCGTTGGCCTGGGCGACGACGTAGTCCTCCTCCTCGTCCGCGGTGAGGTAGACGACCTCGTCGGTGACCCTGCCGTCGATGACGGTGCGGTACGGCGACTGGATGAACCCGAACTCGTTGACCTTGGCGAAGGTGGCCAGGCCGCCGATGAGGCCGATGTTGGGGCCCTCCGGCGTCTCGATCGGGCACATGCGGCCGTAGTGGGAGAAGTGCACGTCTCGCACCTCGAACCCGGCCCGCTCACGGGAGAGGCCACCGGGGCCGAGGGCCGACAGGCGACGGCGGTGCGTCAGGCCCGACAGCGGGTTCACCTGGTCCATGAACTGGCTCAGCTGGGAGGTCCCGAAGAACTCCTTGATCGCCGCCACCACGGGCCGGATGTTGATCAGCGTCTGGGGGGTGATCGCCTCGACGTCCTGGGTGGTCATGCGCTCGCGCACGACCCGCTCCATGCGGGACAGGCCGATGCGGACCTGGTTCTGGATGAGCTCGCCCACCGAGCGGATGCGCCGGTTGGCGAAGTGGTCCTGATCATCCAGGCGGTAGCCGGGCTCGGCCCGCACCAGGTTGAGCAGGTACGTCATCGACGCCAGGACCTCGCAGCGAGACAGCACCGGCTGGTCGATCTCGGGCAGGTCGAGGTCGAGCATCGGGAACTTCTCGGCCAGGCGGCCGAGCTCGGGGCCGAGCTTCTTGTTGAGCTTGTACCGGCCCACCCGGGACAGGTCGTAGCGGCGGTTCTCGAAGAAGGCGGACCGGAAGTAGTTCCGGGCCGAGTCCACCGACGGCGGCTCACCGGGGCGGGCCCGCTTGTAGATCTCGACCAGGGCGTCGTCCTGGGTGGGGGCGAGGTCGCGATCCTTCTCCCACTGGTCCTCGAGGAAGTCGAACTCGCGCACGAAGGCCTCGAGGAAGCCGGGGGCGTTCTCCTCGTCGTAGCCGAGGGCGCGCAGCAGCACGAACATCGACAGGCGACGCTTGCGGGCCACGCGAGTGCCGGCGGTGACCGGCTTGCCCGGCTTCTGCTCGACGTCGAACTCGATCCACTCGCCGCGGTACGGGTGGATCGTGCCGGTCACCAGCTGGTGCTTGGACAGGTTGCGGAGGCGGAACCGCTCACCCGGCTGGAAGATGACGCCCGGCGAGCGGACGAGCTGGGACACCACGACGCGCTCGGTGCCGTTGATGATGAAGGTGCCGCGGTCGGTCATCATCGGGAAGTCCCCCATGAAGACCGTCTGCTCCTTGATCTCCCCGGTGCCGGCGTTCATGAACCGGGCGCGCACGAAGATCGGCGCCGCGTAGGTCATGTCCTTCTCTTTGCACTCCTCGACGGAGAACTTCGGGTACGGCTTCAGATCCTCGTCGAAGGGATCGAACTCCAGCTCGAGCTGGAGCTGCTCGCTGTAGTCCTTGATCGGGCTCATGTCCCGGAAGGTGTTGGCGAGGCCTTCCTCCAGGAACCAGCGGAACGACTCCGTCTGGATCGCGATCAGATCCGGGATCGGAAGGATTTCGTCGAGGTTCGCGAACGAATAGCGCTCGCGGGTGCCAGCGGACGTCAAAGGGTCCTCCTCAGAGGGCGGCGTGGGCGGCCAGTGCGGGGGCGCACGCGGTCAGGAGGGAGGGGGAACGCGATTCTGTTCGACCACCGGGACCCGAGACACGCACGACCTGATCATGCTAGAGGGGTCGCGTAAGCGAGGGCAACCCGCATCAGCCCGAACCGAGTTCCGGTCCGGACGGCAGTGCCCTCGATTTCCCCTCCCACGTTGTGCGCCGGCGCCGAATGTCGCTGGGCCGACGGCCGTGGGAGATCGGTGAGAGGGTAGGACGGACGCCCTTGCTCGTCAAGGTTCTCCGTCGGGATTCCGAACGGCTGTTCGATGAGGTGGTTCAGCCCCTGCTCACACGGACCTCGATCTGGTGGTGGCCGGACGCGCCGTCGGGTGCGACGGGGGTGCGCTGGTCGGTCTGGACCTCGCCCTCGCCGTCGGTGGCGCGCACGGTGATGCGGTGCTCCCCGGCCTCGGCCGGCCAGGGCAGGAACCACTGGCGCCAACAGTCGACGTCGAGGCTGGCGGCCAGGGTTGCGTCGCGCCATTCGCCGTCGTCGACCCGCACCTCCACCCGCTCGATGCCCCGGGTCGGGGCCCATGCCACGCCGGCGATGACGGCCTCGCCCGGGGAGACGGTGGCGCCGTCGCGGGGCACGTCGATGCGGGATTGGGTCTTGACCGGCCCCTCCTTGGCCCAGCCCCGGGGGATCCAGTAGCCGTCGCGGTCCCAGCCCGTGAGCTCGATCGACTGCAGCCACTTGGTGGCGGACACGTAGCCGTAGAGCCCGGGCACCACGAGCCGGGCCGGGAAGCCGTGCTCGGCCGGGAGCGGCTCGCCGTTCATGGCGACCGCGACCATCGCCTCGTCGAGGTCCAGCGCGGTGACCGTCGGGAAGCCGGCCGTGAAGCCGTCGACGGAGCGGCTGAACAGCTGGGTCGCGCCGTCCTGGACGCCCGCGCGCTCGAGCAGCACCCGCAGCGGGACTCCCTGCCAGCGGGCGTTGCCGACCAGCTCCCCGCCCACCTCGTTCGAGACGCACGACAGCGTCACGTCGGCCTCGATGTGGTCCATCTCGAGGAGCTCGTCGTAGGTGAGCCGGAGGGGCCGGTCGACCATCCCGGTGACCTCGAGGGACCAGTCAGCCGGGTCGACCCGGGGCACGGTGAGGGCGGTGTCGATCCGGTAGAAGTCCTCGTTCGGGACGTACAGCGGGGTGAGGCCCTGGATGTCGAGCTCAGCGCCCGGCGGCACGGGGCCGGCGGCGCGCTCGGCACGAGGGATGCGGATGGCCCGCCGGACCTGCTCGATCCGGGTGCTGTCGGCGAGCGTGCGGCCGAGGGCGGCGGAGAGCGCGGC
>CAZCJT010000320.1:0-3693 GCA_964498565.1 uncultured Acidimicrobiaceae bacterium | reverse complement strand
TCGGCCACCACCCGGGTGGCGGCATCGAGCTCGGCGCGACCGACGACCGTGCGGCCGGGGGCCACACCGAGGGCGCGGCGGTCCGAGACGTCCACGGGCACCACCGTGAGGCGGGGGTGCAGCATGTCGGGCTCGCGTCGGATCACATCTCTCCCAAGGACGGCCGGCCCCGGCCAGCGGCTCGGCGGGGGCGGCTCCCAGCGTCATCGGCAGCGCGACCCGGAGACTTGAGCGACAGCGGCGGACGCGGGCGCTCAGCAGCAGTCCCAGAGGAGGCGGTGGTAGGCGATGCGCTCGGCGTCGGGATGGGTGCCGTACGCCTCGTACATCTCGTGCTCCCAGCCCGGGCCGAAGTTCCAGCCCAGGCTCAGCGCTCGACCACGGCGTCAGCCGGGCTGGTGCCAGCCGCCGATGTCGGCGGCGAGGCGGTCGGCGCCCGGCGGCCCCCAGGTGCCCTGGTGGTAGAGCTCGACCGGCTCGTGGTGCTCGAGCACCGGATCGACGATCCGCCACTGCTGGTCGATGCCGTCCTCGCGGGCGAAGCGGCGGGCGTCGCCCTCGAGGGCGTCCTCCAGCAGCCGCTGGTAGGCGCTGCGCCGGCGGGGGTCCTGGCTGAACGACATGTCGAGGTCGGCCCCCTCGGAGACCAACCCCTCGCCCGGTTGCTTCACCTGGAGGCCGAACGTGACCCCGGTGTCGCGGTTGAGGCGGAACAGCACGTGGTTGGGGTGCGGCACCGGCCCTTCGTCGGCGAACAGCAGGCTGGGCGGCCGCTTCAGCTCGACCACCGCCTCGGTCTGCGTCACGGGCAACCCCTTGCCGGTGCGGATCAGCCAGGGCACGCCGGCCCAGCGCCACGAGTCGATCTCGAAGCGGACGGCGGCGTAGGTCTCGGTGTCGCTGCCGCCCTGCACGCCGTCTTCGTCGACGTAGGCGCGGTACTGGCCCCGCACGAGCTGGTCGGGGCGGAAGGACTCGACCTGGCGCAGGAGCTTGGCCTTCTCGTCGCGCAGCGAACGGGCGTCGGGGCCGGCGGGGGGCTCCATGGCGAGGAACGCCACGACCTGGAGGAGGTGGTTCTGCACCACGTCCTTCAGGGCGCCGACGGAGTCGTAGAACTTCCCCCGGCCCTCGACGCCGAACTCCTCGGCCATGGTGATCTGCACGGAGGAGACGAAGTTCCGGTTCCAGAACGGCTCGAGGAGCGTGTTGGCGAAGCGGAAGACGAGCAGGTTCTCGACCTCCTCCTTGCCGAGGAAGTGGTCGATGCGGAACACCCGGTCCTCGGGGAAGGCCTTGTGCAGGACGTCGTCGAGCTCGGTGGCCGAGGCGCGGTCCCGGCCGAACGGCTTCTCGACCACGACCCGGCCGTCCTCGTGCAGGCCCACGCGGGCGATCCCCTCGACCACGTCGTCGAACATCGCGGGCGGGATCGCCAGGTAGAAGAGCGGCGCTTGCGGGTCACCGGCCGCCCGCAGGGCGCGTGCCAGGTCGTCGAAGGTGGACCCCTCGCGGTAGTCGCCGCTCACATAGCAGGCCCGCTCGGCCAGCGAGCCGAGGGCGGCCTCGTCGACGTCGTCCACCTGCTCGGACACCGACTCGCGGATCCGGTCGCGCAGGTCCTCGTCGGACCAGTCCGACGAGCTCACGCCGATCACCGGCACACCGTCGGCCAGCGAACCGTCGACCACCATCTGGTAGAGCGCCGGGTACAGCTTCTTCTTCGCCAGGTCGCCGGTGGCGCCGAAGAGGACCACGGCGTCGGACCGCTCGGACGTGGCCACCTCAGCCCCCCTCCCCCGCCGGCGCCGCCCTCGGGTCGGACCGCACCACGGCGTGGCCGCCGAACTGCTCGCGCAGGGCGGCGATCGCCTTCATGGCCAGCGACTGCTCGGTCTGGGACTCGAAGCGGGCGAAGAGGGCGGCGGCGATGGCCGGCACGGGCACCCCGGTGGCGACGGCGGTCTCCACCGTCCACCGGCCCTCGCCCGAGTCGGGGGCGACGTCGTCGAGGTCCTCGAAGCCGGGATGCGCCTCCAGGCCGCGCACCAGCAGGTCGAGCAGCCAGGACTGGATGACCGAGCCCTCCTGCCAGGCGGTGAGCGTGGCCGGGACGTCGATGCCGAGCGGGTGGCGGGCCAGCAGCTCGTAGCCCTCGGCGAAGGCCTGCATCACGGCGTACTCCACGCCGTTGTGGACCATCTTGGTGAAGTGGCCCGAGCCGGGCGGGCCGACGTGAGCCAGGCCCCGTCCGGTGTCGGCCGCGCCCTCGGGGGCGAGATCGACCAGCAGCGGCCAGACGTGGCCCACGTGCTCGTCCTCACCACCCACCATGAGCGCGTAGCCACGCTCGAGGCCCCAGATGCCGCCGGACACGCCGGCATCGACGAACCCGAGCCCGGCCTCGGCGTAGCGGCCGGCCCGGATGACGGAGTCGCTGAAGCGGGAGTTGCCGCCCTCGACCAGCACGTCGCCGGGCTCGAGGAGCTCGGCGACCTCGCGCACCGTCTGCGCGGTCGGAGCGCCGGCGGGCACCATCGACCACAGCGTGCGGGGCGGGGTCAGCGCGGCGACCAGCTCCTCGAGGGAGCCCACCTCGCTGTCGTCGCTGAACGGATCGAAGCCCACCACGTGGTGCCCGGCGCGACGCAGCCGGGTGGCCATGTTCGCCCCCATCCGTCCGAGTCCGATCATCCCGAGCTGCATGTGGGCGTCTCCTGGTGGGGTCGTGGGCGTGGCGCGTGCGGGCCCCTTCCTACCCGCAGATGTTGGATTTCGCCGATCGAGCCGCCATGGTGGGCGATGGGCATGTTCTGCCCGAGCCACGCCAGAGGAGCCCACCGTGTCGCCAGCGACCACTTCCGCCGTCGAATCGCCCTTCAAGAAGGGTGATGCCGTCATCTACCCCCAGCACGGGGCCGGCCGGGTGGTGGCGGTCGAGAAGCGGACGGTCGGCGACGTCGAGCGCGAGTACCTGGTCATCGAGCTCGAGCTGCAGGACCTGCGCGTCTGGGTGCCCTGCGACGAGGCCGAGCAGGTCGGCGTCCGTGAGCCCACCCCCAAGGACGAGCTCGACGACCTGTTCGAGCTGCTTTCCGACCACGACGTGCGCATCCCCACCAACTTCTCCCGGCGCATGAAGAACAACCAGAGCCGGATGAACGACGGCGACGTGTGGCAGCTGGCCGAGGTGGTGCGGAACCTGGCGATCCGTCGCTCGAAGAAGCACCTCTCCCCCTCGGAGAAGACGCTGTACGCCCACGCCCGCAACCTGCTCGTCGCCGAGCTGGCCCTGTCGATGGGCCAGTCGCACGAGAAGGCAGAAGCGGCCATCGACGAGCATCTGCCCACCCCGGGCGAGGACGGCTGACCCGACTGGGTTCAGGCCACCTCCGCGGCCGCCTCGGATGCCCGGGTCACGATGTCGTCGATGACGTCGTCGGTGTGGGCCAGGCCCGGGAACAGCACCTCGTAGGCGCCCGGTGCCATCGCCACGCCGCGACGCAGCATGGCGTGGAAGAAGCGTCGGTAGCGGTCGACGTCGGTGGTCTTGGCGTCGTCGTATGTGCGCGCGGCGGTGGCCCCGAGGTGCAGGCCGACGAGCGAGCCGACCCGGGGGACCACGACCTCGATGCCGGCGTCGGCGAAGGCCTTCGCCAGCCCGTCGGCCAGCCGGGCGGCGCCGCGGTGCAG
>CAZCJT010000319.1:0-3697 GCA_964498565.1 uncultured Acidimicrobiaceae bacterium | reverse complement strand
CCGGCCGACGACCCGGCGCAGGTCCTGGCCGCTGACGCCCTGACCGCGCGTGGCGAGCCGCTGCAGCGCGGCGCCGAGGGAGAACCCGGCGGACAGCAGCATGCCCAGCTGTTCGGAGACGACGGGGAGCTCCAGGAAGAGGCGGCGCTTGCGCCGGTCGGACTCGACGGCCAGCTGCTGCTCCACGAAGAGGAACGACAGCGCCGGCGCGCCGACCAGGAACAGGAGCACCACCACGGCGGGCGGCCGGATCGCCGACGCGGCGAGGACCCCACCCACGGCACCGACGACCGCCCACCCCAGCTGTCGGACGCGGAAGTCGGTGGGGTCGAGGTCGCTGTGCACCCGCTCGAGCCGTACGGCCAGCTCCTCGTTGATCCCGACCAGGCGGGCGAAGCGCTCACCGACCGTGCGGGCCAGCGGGGCGATCACCTCGGCGAAGGAGTCGACCGAGAGCATGCCGTGCCCGCCGGACGCGGTGGCGAGCCCGCCCGGCTCGTAGGGCCGCAGGCGGTCGGACAGGGAGCGGCGGGCGAACCAGCGTCGCCGGCTGAGCACGAGGGTGGCGCCGGCCCAGAAGGCGAGGGTGGCGATGACGGTGATGCGGGTCATCGGTCGAACACCCGCTCCTCCTCGGGGATCTGGAGGATGCGCCCGGCCCACAGCCAGCAGCCGATGACCAGCATGACGGCGACGAGCGTGAGCAGCTGGCCGGTGGCGGACCGGAACGCCTGGCGCCCGTTGCCGACCGACATGCCGGCGAGCGCCATGCCGACGGGGGCGAAGACGACGAAGCGGCGGGCGAAGCGGGCGCCTGCCTGCTTGGCCCGGGCATCCTTGCGGCCCTGCGTGTCCTGGATGCGGTCCTCGATGAGTGCCTCGAGACGCCGGTCGAGGTCGCTGCCGCCGACCGTGTGGGCCACGAGCAGGGTCTCGCACGTGGCGTCGGCCGTCGGGTCGGCCAGGCCCGCCTTCAGCACGGTGAGGGTGCGCTCGAAGTCGGTGGAGATGAGCCACTCGCGGTGGGCGGCGTCGAAGGCGGGGACCATCTCCTCCGGCGCTCGGCGACCGACCTCGAAGAGCGCCTGGGGGATCGAGCGGCCCAGCGAGCTGGTCAGGATCCGGATCTCCTCGATCATCCGGGGCCACGCGTCCTGCGCCCGGGCCCGGCGGTTGGCCCGGCGGACCCGGTACGACGCGAGCGGCGCGGTGGCCGCCGATGCGCCCACGGCGATGGCGGGGAGGATGGCGCCGAACACGGCGTAGGTGAGAGCGGTGCCGAGGACGAGGAGCAGCACCATCACGGCGGCGAAGTCGCGGAGGCGGATCTCCCCGAGGCCGGCCTGGACCAGCCACTCCTGCACCACCGGGCGGTGCTCCCGACGGCGGCCGACCGACGGCCCGAGCCCCACGCCACGCCAGCCGAAGGCCAGGGCGGTGTAGGCGTAGTAGACGCCGAGAGACGCCGCGACCGGGAGCAGCAGAGAGGTCATCGGTGGTCGTGCCCGGAGCGCACGTCGCGCAGCTCGCGGACGCTGGCGGAGTCGGTGGGCCCGTCGGCCCGGGTCTGGCGGGCCTGGTCGGGGACGCCGAGCAGGCTGCGAAGGTCGTAGCCGGCCTCCTCGAGCGCACGCGCCGCCCGGTTCGGCAGCAGGCCGGTCCACTCGAGGGGTTGGTCGCGTCGGCTCCGGCGGAACAGGTCGGTGACGGTGAACTGGGTGGCGTCGAACCCGGCCGCCTGGTCCTCGACGGCGAGGATCTCGGTGACCCGGGGACCGTCGGCTTCGCGGGCGCAGTGCACGACCACGTCGACGGACTCCGAGACGAGGTTGTTCAGCGCCGCCATGGGGATCTCGCTCGACGTGTCGGCCAGCTGGCAGATGAAGCGCAAGCGCGACAGCGCCTGGCGGGCGGAGCCGGCGTGGATCGTGGTGTACCCCTTCACGCCGGACGAAAGCGTGAGCAGCAGCGGCAAGGCCTCCTTGTCGCGGACCTCACCGACGATGGCCACGTCGGGCGCCATGCGCAGGAAGCCGGCCACCAGGCGGCGCAGGTCGACCGCGGGCCGGTCGGCCCGAGCGGCCCGCGTCTGCATCGAGGCCACGTTGGGCACCGGGACGTCGGCCTCGAAGACCTCCTCGGCGATGACGACGCGCAGCGAGGGGTCGATCTCCGCGGCGGTGCAGGACAGCAGCGTGGTCTTCCCCGACCCCGGGGCGCCGGCGAAGACGACGGTGAGCTTGGCCCGGGCGCAGGCCCGCAGGAAGTCGGCGGCCTTGACGCTGAGCATGTCCCGCTCGACCAGCTGCTCGAGCTCCCGGAACGCGACGCCGGTGAACTTGCGGATGTTCACCATGACGTGGCCGCCACGGGCGACGTCGCCGTGGACGATGTGGAGCCGGGCGCCGTTGTCGAGCTGCGCGTCCTGGAGGCCCTCGGTGGGGTCGAGCTTGCGGTGCGCGCCAGAGGCGTCGTCGAGGATCTTGGTGAGCGTGCGGATGACGTGCTCGTCGTCGTGGAAGACCTCGTCGTGGTACCCGGAGGCGCCGCGGTGCCGCTTCACGAAGATGGCGTCGGGGGCGTTGATCATCACCTCCCACACGTCGTCGTCCTCGAGGAGCGATTCGAGCGGCCCGTAGCCGACGAGGTTGCGGTAGGCCCGCTCGACCACGAGGTCGGGGTCGGCCAGGTCGTGGGTCCGCAGGCCCCGGCGGTAGTCGGCCGACCAGCGGGCGACGGCGTCGCCGATGAGCTCGCGCATGCGGCCCCGGGCGGCGTCGTCGTCGAGGTCGAGACGGATGCCCTTGGCGTGCTCCAGCACCGTCCGCTCGATGAGCTCGAGCGGCGTGACCTCGGCGTCGAGGTCGCTCACCCGGCCACCTCCTCGTCCCAGGCGCCGAGGGATCCGGCGTCGACCAGGACGGGCTCGTCGGCGCCGGGCACCGGCATGCGGTCCTCGAGCACGTCGAGGCGAGCCTGCACGGCGTCGCGGATGGGGGCGACCAGGGCGTCGGGGAGGGCGACGCCGTCACGCAGGACGTCGTCGAGCTGCTTGCGTTCGGGCAGGAACACGGGGCTCAGCACGGGCTGGCCGGGGTTGGACGCCGAGAGCAGCTCGGTGACGGCCCGGCTCGTCTCGACCCGGACGGCCCGGTTCCGTGGCGCCCGGTTGACGACCGGGACGATGCGCTCGGGACCCACGCCGGCCGCGATGCACTCGCGGACCACCCGCAGCAGCGAGTGCACCCCCTTGGCCCCCGGCGTGCCGACGACGACCACGACGTCGGCGGCGCCGATGGCGGTGCGGGCCAGCAGGTTGCGGTCCTCGACGTCGGCGGAGCCGGTAGCGGCCTCGCCCTCGAGGTCGGCGTCGACGTCGGCCACCACCAGCGTGAAGCTGCGGCGGAGCCCGTCCAAGGCGCTGCGCAGCGCACGGGGCCGGATGGCGGTCCAGTCGCGGTGCCGGCGCAAGCCGAGCAGCAGCCGGTAGCGGCGGGTCACGATGTCGAACGTCAGCCCCCGGACATCCTCCGGACCGGGTGCGCCGCTCCGGTGGGCCTCGACCAGCTCGAGCACCCCCGGGATGACGTCGCGGGCGTCGTGGAGCATCGCCTGGTCGGCATGGAGGGCGAGGTCGGCCAGCACCACCGTGTCGGCGTGCGCTGGATCGGCGGCGGCACCCTGGGCGACGGCCATG
>CAZCJT010000318.1:0-3697 GCA_964498565.1 uncultured Acidimicrobiaceae bacterium | reverse complement strand
GGGCCCTCGAGGGCACCCGCACCGGCGGGCAGGGCGCCACCAGCGAGGCCCTCGCCGGCTGCGAGACGGGCGCTGACGCGGAGCGCAGCCAGGAGTGCCGCATCGTGGCGGTCGTCAACAGCATCCAGGACCTCTGGGGCAGCCAGGTCCAGGGCTACCAGCCGGCCATCACCAACTTCTTCACCGGCAGCGTCACCACCGGCGGGTGCGGGTCGGCCACCTCCGACGTCGGCCCCTTCTACTGCCCGGCCGACCAGCAGATCTACGTCGACCTCGGCTTCTTCGACGTGCTCGAGGAGCGCTTCGGCGCCTCGGGTGGGGAGTTCGCCGAGGCCTACGTGCTGGCCCACGAGTACGGCCACCACGTCCAGAACCTGCTCGACGTCCGGGCCGAGCGTGGCAGCGGCCCCGAGAGCGAGGCGGTCCGCCAGGAGCTCCAGGCCGACTGCTTCGCCGGCGTGTGGGCCAACCACGCCACCACCACGCCCGACCCGGCGACGGGTGAGATCCTGATCGTCGAGCTCACCGAGACGGACATCCAGGACGCGCTCAGCGCCGCCGCCGCGGTCGGCGACGACCGCATCCAGGAGTCCGCCACCGGCCAGGTCGACCCGCACACGTGGACCCACGGCTCGGCCGAGCAGCGCCAGCGCTGGTTCCTCACCGGCTACGAGACCGGCGACCCCAACCGCTGCGACACCTTCACCGCTGCGTCGCTCTGACTACGGGACGATGTTGACCAGCTTGGGCGCCCGGACGATGACCTTCTTCGGCTCGCCCGAGAGGTGGGCCTGCACCGCATCGCTGGCCAGCGCCAGCGCCTCCGCGTCGCCGTCGGAGATGTCCGGGGCGACCTCGATGCGGTCGCGGACCTTGCCCTGAACCTGCACCACCATGGTGACCCGGTCGACGGCCAGCATCGCGGGATCGTGGATGGGCCAGCGCTGCTCGTGGACGTGGGTGCCGTGGCGCAGCTCCCACAGCTCGGCCGTGACGTGGGGCGCCATCGGGGCCAGCAGCAGCAGCAGGTGGTCGACGGCGAAGTCGGTCTTGCCCCGCTTGTAGAGCAGGTTCGTGAACTCCATGAACGCGGCCACGGCGGTGTTGTACGACCAGCGCTCGTACTCGTCGGACACCCGGGCGATCAGGCGGTGGGCCTCCTTGTCGACCTCGACCGCATCGTCGCCGGTGGCGTCGACGACGGCGACGGAGTCGGGGTGGGCCAGGCGCCACAGCCGGCCGATGAAGCGCTGCGTCCCCTCGATGCCGACGCCCTCCCAGTCGACGTCGTCGGCCGGCGGGCCGACGAAGAGCTGGCCCAGGCGGAGGGCATCGGCGCCCTCACGGTCGAGGATCTCCTCCGGAGCCACCAGGTTGCCCCTGGACTTCGACATCTTCGCTCCGCCGAGGCGGATCATGCCCTGGGTGAACAGCCGCTTGAACGGCTCCCGCAGGCCGGCGGGCGCGACGCCGATGTCGGCCAGGGCCTTGGTGAAGAACCGGGCGTACATGAGGTGGAGGATGGCGTGCTCCACGCCGCCGATGTACTGGTCGACCGGCAGCCAGTGGTCGACCGCCTCCTGGGAGAACGGCAGGTCCTGGTTGGCGGGGTCGGCGAAGCGCAAGAAGTACCACGACGAATCCACGAACGTGTCCATCGTGTCGGTCTCGCGGATCGCATCGCCCCCGCACTGCGGGCAGGTCGTCCGCAGGAAGCCCTCGTGGTGCTTCAGCGGCGACTCGCCGGTCGGCAGGAACTCGACGTCGTCGGGTGCGATCACCGGCAGCTGGTCGTCGGGCACCGGGACGGCGCCGTTGCCGTCCAGACCCTCGCAGCTCGTGCAGTAGACGATGGGGATCGGGCAGCCCCAGAAGCGCTGGCGCGACAGGAGCCAGTCGCGCAGGCGGTAGTTCACCCGGTGCTGGCCGATGCCGTTGGCCGTCAGCCAATCGATCGCCCTGGCCTTCGCCTCGGCCATCTCGAGGCCGTTCAGGTCCAGCTCGTCGCCGGTGATCGTCGTGCCGGCGCTGTTGATGGCCACGCCCGTGCCGGTGTACGCCTTGCCCTCGAAGCCCTCGGGCGGCTGGACCGTGCGGATCACCGGCAGGTCGTACGCCTCGGCGAAGTCCCAGTCGCGCTGGTCCTCGCCCGGCACGGCCATGATCGCCCCGGTGCCGTAGGTGACCAGCACGTAGTCGGCCAGGTACAGGGGCACGACGCCGCCGTTGAAGGGGTTCTGCAGGTACGAGCCGGTGAAGACGCCACGTTTGTCGATGGCACCGTCGGACGACAGCCGATCCATCTCCGAGGTCGAGCGGGCCCTGGCGATGAAGGCCTCGACCTCGTCGCGGTGCTCGGGGGTGGTGACGGTGCGGGCCAGCTCGTGCTCGGGTGCGAGCACCGCGTAGGTCATGCCGAAGGCGGTGTCCGGCCGGGTCGTGTACACCTCGACCCGGGCGCTGGACGGGTGCGGCTCGCCGGCGGCGTCGACCACGGGCATCGAGAACTGGGCACCCTCGGACCGGCCGATCCAGTTGCGCTGCATGGTGACGACCCGCTCGGGCCAGTCCACCGCGTCCAGGTCGTCCAGCAGCTGCTGGGCGTAGTCGGTGATCTTGAAGAACCACTGCTCGAGGTCGCGGGTCTCGACCAGGTCGCCCGAGCGCTCGCAGGTGCCGTCGGCCAGCACCTGCTCGTTGGCCAGCACCGTCTGGCAGCCCGGGCACCAGTTCACCGGCGCCTTGCGCTTGTAGGCCAGGCCCCGCTCCAGGAACCGCAGGAAGATCCACTGCGTGAACTTGATGAAGTCGGGCTGGTGGGAGGTGACCCGGCGACGCCAGTCGTACACCGCCCCGATGCGCTTGATGGACGAGGTCAGCTCGGCCATCTTCTCCTCGGTGTGGATCCGCGGGTGCACACCGGATCTGATGGCGGCGTTCTCGGCCGGCAGCCCGAAGGAGTCGAACCCCATCGGGGACAGCACGGCGTGGCCCTGCATCACCTTGTGGCGCACGATCAGGTCACCGAAGGTGTAGTTCCGCACGTGGCCCATGTGCGCCGCACCCGAGGGATAGGGGTACATGGACAGCACGTAGAACTTGGGCCGCGGGTCGTCGTTCTCGACCTCGTAGGTGCCCTCGTCCAGCCACCGCTGCTGCCACTTCGCCTCGACGGCCTGCGGGTCGAAGTCGGGCGCGCGCCCGTCCGCGACGTCGTCCCTGGCGGTGTCTGCGGCCATGTCCGGGCATCGTACCGAGGCCCCTCCCGGCGCTCGATTCCGGTTCCGGGCCGCGGCGGCGGACGATTTCCGTCGCTGCCGCACCCGTGATGTACGCTCGACGCTCCGCAATGCGGACCCCACGGGGCTATAGCTCAGTTGGTAGAGCGCTTCCATGGCATGGAAGAGGTCAGGAGTTCGATTCTCCTTAGCTCCACGCGAACCCTTCGGCCGCTGGGCGGCCTCCGGGTTCGTCGCCGATGCTCCGCATCGGCCGGCGGGCTCCGGGTCGTGCACCTCGATGGCTGATCCTGTGCTCCCACTCCCGGACCGGTTGGTCGAGCTGCCCGACGGGCGGCGGATGGCCCTGGACGACCGGGGCGCCCCCGCCGGGGTGCCGGTCCTCTACGTGCACGGCACGCCGGACTCCCGACTGGCCCGGCACCCCGACGACTCCGTCGCCGCCGCCAGAGGCGTCC
>CAZCJT010000317.1:0-3704 GCA_964498565.1 uncultured Acidimicrobiaceae bacterium | reverse complement strand
CTGGCGAAGCCGGACCCGCTCCGGGTCCCTCCGGCGGACACCTGCCCGTCGGTCACCCTCGTGCCGCACGCCGCCGCGACGAGCGCGAGCACGAGGCCGACGACCGCGAGCGCGGCACGGGGGCGGGACCTTCGAACGGGTGGTGTGCTCCGCATCGGGCAGCTCCTTGGTCGGCGGCTGGTCGAGCCGGCGGTTCAGACGGGGGTGGCCTCGTTGGCCAGGTAGGTGTCGATGAGGTCGGGCGAGGCCCGCAGCTCGGCGGCGGACCCCTCGAGGGCGACCTCGCCCTTGTCGAGCACGTAGGCGCGATCGGCGATGCCGAGAGCCACGTGCACGTACTGCTCGACGATCACGAGGGTGATGCCGGTGGCCGCCAGGCCACCCAGGAACTCATAGAGGTTGTCGACGATGACCGGGGCGAGCCCCAGTGAGGGTTCGTCGATCATGAGCACCGACGGCTCGGCCATCATCCCCCGAGCGATGGCCAGCATCTGCTGCTCGCCGCCGGACAGGGAGCCGGCCCGCTGATCGATCCGTTCGGTGAGGCGGGGGAAGGGGCCGGTGACCCGCTCGATGTCGTCGCGCAGGGCGCGAGCCGGCGTGTGCCGGTGGTAGGCCCCCATGATCAGGTTCTCTCGCACGGTGAGGTCGGCGAACACGCCACGGCCCTCCGGCACCAGGACCACGCCCCGCCGGACGCGGTCCTCGGCCGCCATCTCCGTCACGTCGACGCCGTCGTGCTGGATGCGCCCGCCGGACACGGGGAGCAGGCCGGCGAGCGCCTTCATCGTGGTGGTCTTGCCGGCGCCGTTGCGGCCCAGCACGGCGAGGACCTCGCCGTCGCGCACGCTGATGTCGACGTCGCGCACGGCGGTGACCGGCCCGTAGCTCACGGACAACCCCAGGGCGTCGATCATCCGGTGGCCCCCGTCCCGAGGTAGGCCTCGGCGACCCGCGGGTCGGCCAGCACCGCCGCCGTCTCCCCCGAGGCGATGACCTGGCCGAACTCGATGACCGTGCACTCGTCGGCGAGGGCACGCACGAAGGACATGTCGTGCTCCACCAGGAACACGGTGAGCCCGAAGCGCTCGTGGGCACGCGCGATCACATCGGCCAGCGCGGCGGTCTCGGCCGGGGACATGCCGGCCGACGGCTCGTCGAGGAGGAGCAGGTCGGGATCGCACGCCAGGGCACGAGCGATCTCCAAGCGGCGTCGATCGCCGTAGGACAGCTCGGAGGTCGACACGTGGATGGCGTCGCCGAGACCCACGAACTGGAGCGCAGCGGCACCGAGCTCTCGCATCTCGGCGTCCTGGCTCCGGAGCCGGGGCGATCGGATCAGCGCCCGGGCCAGGCCGGCGCGCCGGAACCGTCCGAAGCCCAGGGTGACGTTGTCGAGCACGCTGAGGCTCGGCACCAGCGAGAGGTTCTGGAACGTCCGGGCCATCCCCCGGCGGGCCCGCTCCTGGCGGCTGAGCGACGTGATGTCCTCGTCTCCCAGCAGCACCCGACCGTCGGTGGGCGCCTGGGCACCGGTGATCACGTTGAACAGGGTGGTCTTGCCGGCGCCGTTGGGACCGATCAGCCCGGCGATGGAACCACGCCGGACCTGGATGTGGACGTCGTCGTTGGCGACCACGCCGCCGAAGCGCACCGTGATCCCCCGCACCTCGAGGTGCGGTGCGACGGGAGACGGCCCGACCACGGTGATGTCGGCCACCGGCGCCTCGACCGGAGCGGTGCTCATCGCAGCTCGCCGGCGGCACCCTGGGAGTCGAGCCGGGTCCGCAGCTCGTCGAGCTCGTCCAGGACCTGGGCCAGCGCGTCCCGGTCGCGGGTGTGCTCGAAGGAGATCAGCATGGTGACCCCCACCGCGATCAGGGCAGCGCCGCCGAAGCCGCCGGAGCTGATGTAGGGCATCTGCTCGCCGGGATCCAGCGTGCCGGAGACCCCGAACCAGGCGATGATGATGCCGAGCATGCCCAGTACCACGAGGGCACCGCCGGCGGCCTGTCGCCAGTCGAGCGACTGCAGCGACCCGGGCACCGACGACCTGATCGCGTTCCGGGCCACCGGCTCGGCCGGCACCCGGCGTGACGTGGGCATTGGCTCGGCCTCGAGGGTGCCGAGGGGATGGACATCGAAGGACGGCTCGGGTGGGCGGGCCCGAAGGGGGGCGGTACGGGTGCTGGCCATGAGTTGTCTCCTCATCGACGAAGGGGTCGGGTGGGCGCGAACGTCCGCGCCTTGGTGAGCAGCGGGATCGCCAGGGCGAGCAGGGCGAAGGGCGCGAGCCAGCCGCCGTCGATGCCCCAGCCGGCCGCCTGGACGGCGGAGGCGAAGGGCCTGTCGGACAGAGGCGGCGCCTCGCCGCCCGCCTCGGGCACCTCGGGTAGGGCGAACTCGCCGCCGCCGGTGTCGGCGACGGTGGGGACGTCGATGGAGCTGCCGCCCAGGTCGACAGCGCCTCCGGTCCCGCCGATGTCGACCATCGCCCCACCGCCGGCGACATCGGCGCCCGGGTCGCCCTCCGGGGAGAACGCCTGGTCGTTGGCGGCATTGAGCGAGACCGTGATGTTGCCGAGCGTGAGGCGCACGTCGGTGCCCGAGGTCAGGATCCGGTAGCGGATCTCCAGGCACCCGAAGCGGCGCTCCACCGCCGTGCCGTCCTCGCTCACCTCCACGATCGGCGCCGGGTTGGGGGTGATGGTGACGGTGCCGATGTCGGCCGGCCCGAGCTGACCACCCAGCTCGGCCAAGCCGCCCACGAGCCCGGTGAGCGCGTCGGCGAGCGGTACGTCGATCTCCTGACCCGGGATGGTCAGCGACTCGGTGCCGAGTGCGATGCGCTGCCCGGCCAGCTCGGCGCCGACGATGTCGCAGTCGAGCTCCTCCTCGAACGTCTCTGCCGAGCCCCCGGCGGCGCCGGCGTAGCGGGCCTTCACCGCACCCAGCTTGAACTGACCGGCCAGGTCGAGATCGGCGACGCTGGCGCTGGCCGTGGTCGTGGCCCTCCCCTCGATGATGCCGCCCTCGGCGGTGGCACCCATGATCGCAGCAGACATCGCGGCGATCGGCTGCCCGCCGCTCGGGGCGACCCCGCCCACGCTGGCATCGGAGCGGGAGGACAGGGTGCTGGGGTCCTCGATGTCACCCTCGGCCACCGATCGCGCGCTGGCCGCCCCGACCCGGAACCCGAAGAAGTCCTGGGCACCGCCACCGCACTCGACCTCCCGCGGCTCGTCGGGCAGGTTGGACGTGCAGCCGAGGGGAGGGACGGCAGGCACCGGCAGTGAGGTCGCGAACTCGGCCAGTGGCTCGAGGGGCAGCAGGCCGACATCGATGGGCAACGGATCGAGGCCGATGAGGGTGGGCAGGCCGACGACGAGCCCCGGCACCAGCCGCACGCCGATGCCGAGGACGCCGGACGTCCCTCCGAGCAGGCCGACGTCTTGCAGGAGGGGGACGAACAGCGGTGACGCAGTCGACTGGATGCGGGGCTGGGAGTTGACCCCGACCTGGGCGTAGGCGAGACCGGCGAGCACGTCGAGGGGCAGCGCCGCCGGCGCCGACACCTCGATGAGCATGCCGGTGGCCGCGGTGTCGATGCTGAAGCTGTCCGGTGCGGCGGCGGCCTGGGCGCCGGCCGGGACCGGTGCCACGGCTCCGACGGCGACGAGCGCGGCTACGGCGATGCGGTGGCG
>CAZCJT010000316.1:0-3705 GCA_964498565.1 uncultured Acidimicrobiaceae bacterium | reverse complement strand
CTCCCCGGCCACGAGCGCCGGGACCCGGCAACCCTGTCCGGTGGCGAAGCCCAGCGGGTGGCGCTCGCCCGGGCGCTCGCGCCGCAGCCCTCGGTCGTGCTGCTGGACGAGCCGCTCGCCGCCCTTGACCAGCTGCTGCGCGAGCGCCTGCTGGTCGAGCTGCGCGCCATGTTCGACGAGCTGTCGGTCACCGTCGTCGCCGTGACCCACGACCCCACCGAGGCCGCCGCCCTCGGCGATCGGATGGCGGTGCTGGTGGACGGCCGCATCGCTCAGGAGGGGCCGGCCGGCGCAGTGATCACGAGGCCGGTCTCGGCCGAGGTCGCCGGCCTGGTCGGCCAGCGCAACGTCGTGCTCGGCGAGGTCGAAGGGGGTGCCGTCCGCACCCGGCTCGGCTCCCTGCAGGTCCCGGCCGCCGGTGGCGCACGGCCGGTGGCCGTGCTGGTACCGCCGACGTCGATCCGACCCGATCCCGCCGGTGGGCTCCGTGGCATCGTCCGTGGGCTGCTCTACCGCAGCGGAACGCCCATGGCGGTGGTGTCCGACGTCGGGCCGGGCGCGCCATCCGGTGCCGGGCCCACCCTCGAGGTGCTGGCCGATCTGGCGTGGGTCGCGGGCGACGAGGTGGGCCTCGACATCGACGCAGCCGCCGTCCACCTCATGGACCGCTGAGCGCCCTCAGCGACAGACGGTGCAGTGCACGTCGGCGACGTCTCCGCCACCGACCAGGTCGGCCACCCAGTCGCGCAGCACGATCCCGCCGACCTCGTCCTCGTAGAACGCGTCGCGACCCAGGACGGTGTGCTCGATGCCCGCACCCACCCACGAGTGCAGGTCGACGCCCTCGGACTCGATCAGCTGGTTGTTGGCGTCGATCATCGCCAGCAGGTCGCCGGGCCGACCGATGAGCGTGGAGAAGGTGGCCTGGACGTCGTCGTAGGCGTTGTTGAGCGTGGCCACGCGCATGTCGGGGACGTGCCGCACGGCCTGGACGACGAGCCGGGGGAGCGTCCAGTGGGCCGGTGGCGGGCCGGTCTGCTCCGGCCAGTCGGGCAGGTCGGCGAAGGCGCCCCACAGCGAACCGATGACGTTCGTGATGCCCTCGTCGTCGGGGTAGGCGCCGGAGCTGTCGGCCAGCAGCGTGACCGCGGCCTCGGGCAGCAGGTCGTGGGCGATGCCGGCGTAGAGCGGGGCGCCGGCCGATCCGGCGCTGCTGCCGGCGACGACCACCTCGCGGGCGTCGGGGAACGCAGCGGCCGTGGCCTCGAGAGCGGCCCGGCCGTTCACGCCGCCGCGGTGCTCGACGACCACGCCGCCGCCGTAGTCGTGGGTGGTGGAGCCGAGGTGCAGGTCGCCGGTGCAGTAGGGCACGAACACCATGGACCACGAGGCGAAGGGGTTGCGGGGGTCGTCCAGGTCGAAGATGCCGCCGTCGGCGGGTGCTCCCGCGGCACCGCCGGCGAGGGAGCGGGTGAAGGTGGGCGACGCCGGACCGCACGTCTCGGCGCTGAAGCACGCGCCGCCGCCCGCGAGGAAGAACAGCACCCGCTCCGGGTCGGCCCGGCGGACCCAGTGGTGGTACGGCGATCCGTCGCTGCAAGCGCAGTCGGGCGGGGCGGCCACCTGCTCCCAGCTCGCCGGCTGGGCCTCGTCGACGCTCGGCGCCGGCGTCGTGGTGACGTCGGGCCCGGTCGTGGTGGTGGCGGCGGTGTCGGGCGCGTCGTCGTCGCACGCGGCGGTGGCGAGCACGAGGACGAGGGCAGCGGCGATACGGAGGAGCCGGTTCATGGCAGGCCCACGCTCCCGTCGTCGGCCAGCGTCCAGTGCGGGTTGTGGGCGACCTCCCACGGATGGCCGTCGGGATCGTGGAACACGCCGGCGTAGCCGCCCCACTCCGTCGGAGCGGCCGGCCGGGCCACGTGGGCGCCGGCGCTGCGAGCGTCGTCGAGGACACGGTCGACGGCCGCGGGGGAGTCCACGTTGTGGGCCAGCGTGACGCCGCCCCACCCACCCGAGTCGGTGGTCCCGCTGTCCTCGGCCAGCAACGACCGGCTCCAGAGCGCCAGCACCAGCCCGCCGGCCTGGATGAACACGACTTCGCCGTCGGGGGACGTGCCCGTCCACCCGAGCGCCTCGTAGAACGCCCGGGCCCGCTCGATGTCGGTGGTGCCGAGCGTGATGACGGAGACCCGGGGCTCCATCAGACCTGCGAGCGCCCGCGCTCGGTCACGGCCTTGCGGCGAGCCTCGAGGTCGGCACCGTCGCGCCCGCCGCCCTGCCAGTCGCCGGCGACGCGCCCCTCGATGGCCCATGCCTCGCGACCGTCCACGAGCGCCCCCTCGTCGTAGGTCTGGAGCATGCGCGGCACCGCGGCCTGGTCGCTGGTGGCGATGTCGGCCGCCAGCTGCTGGGCGAACGGCAGGAGCTCGTCGTGGGGCACCACGTGGTTGACCAGGCCCCACGTCAGCGCCGTGCGGGCGTCGAGGAAGTTGCCGGTGCTCGACAGCTCCTTGGCTCGCCTGTAGCCGACCGCCTCGGGCAGCAGGACGGTGAGGCCCCAACCAGGCATGATCCCCATGCGGGCGTGCGTGTCGGCGAACGCGGCTCGTTCGGAGGCGACGAGGAAGTCGCAGGCCAGCGCGACCTCGAACCCGCCGGTGATCGCCACGCCGTTGACCGCCCCGATCACCGGCGTCCCCATCTGCGGCATGGGCCCACGCGACGCCGCCGTGTCGCCACCGGCGCCGGTCTCACCGAGGGCGGCACCGGCGGTGGAGGCGAGCTCCTTCAGGTCGAGGCCGGCGCAGAAGGCGGGATCGGCTCCGGTGAGCACGATGGCGGCGACGGACCCGTCGGCCTCGAGCTCCGTCATCGTCTGCCACAGCGCCTTGCGGAGCTCCCGGCTGAGGGCGTTGCGGGCGCCGGGCCGGTTGAGGGTGACGGTGGCGACGGCGTCGGTGCGGTCGACCAGGACGACGGGCTCGGACATGGGGGCTCCCGGGGTTCAGTAGGGGTCGTGGTAGGCGAGGGGCAGGTCACCGAGGCGCACCAGCATCGACGCGATCCACCCGCCCAGGGCGGAGAAGTGGTCGTCGAGGATGGCGCCGTCGCCGAGGGCCTTGTCACCGAGCTCGTAGCTGCCCTCGTAGGCCAGCTCGACTGCGTGGCTGACGGGGCGCAGCTCGGCGTCGTACGCCGTCTCCACCGTGGGTGCGGAGCGGCGCAGCTGGTCGGGGCCGACCGGGGGGCTGAGCGCCGGCAGCACCGAGGTCACCTTCTCGGGCGTGGGCAGCTCGGCCAGCCGCTGGAGGCGCAGCACGATGCTCACGTCGATGCGGGGGTCCTCATCGGGCTCCTCCCGGCGCAGCCAGCTGCGGAAGGCCGACTGCGACCACGTCGGCCAGTCGAGCGTGATGTCGGCGCGCACCCGGGGCGGCGTCCCCTCGCCGGGGAGCCCGTAGGAGGTCTCCCACGTCGTGTCGCCGAGGAGGACGTCGACCTGGAAACGCTCCTCGGCCGTCATCCGCTCGAGCATCGCCGCCTCGAGGGCATCCCGGAGGGCGCCGATGGCGTCGGTGAAGACGTGGTCGAGCATGGACAGAGGACTCTAGGTCTTGCTCCCCGGAGCGCCGGCCGCCTGACGCCGACCGGGGCGCGCCGGTGACCCGGCCTGGGTGTGGTCGGGTCAGCTGGGCGTCTTGGTGG
>CAZCJT010000315.1:0-3711 GCA_964498565.1 uncultured Acidimicrobiaceae bacterium | reverse complement strand
CCGGGCAGGGTGAGGTCGTCGACGATGGCCCGCAGGTAGAGCGCCGTGCCGCCCACGAGCAGCGCCCGGCGCCCCCGCTGAGTGATGTCGGCGACGGCCGCCCGGGCCGCGCCCTGGTAGGTCGCCAGGTCGTGGTCGTCCCACGGGTCGGCCGTGTCGAGCAGGTGGTACGGCACCTCGGCCCGCTCGGCCGGTGACGGCTTGGCCGTGCCGATGTCCATGCCGCGGTACACCTGCATGGAGTCGACCGTGACGAGCTCCCAGGTCGGGTCGTCCCGGGCGATGGCGTGGGCGATGCTCGACTTGCCCGACGCCGTGGGCCCGAGCAGGGCGGCGTGCCCGCTCAGACCGCCGCCACGGGGATGCGGGTCTTGTGGGCGGCGACGTGGACCACGTCGCGCAGCTCCCCCCGGAGGTGGTGCGCGGCGGCCCCGGTGACCTGCACGAGGGCATAGGAGCCGGTGCGGATCGGCGCAGGCGACGGGAAGTGGACGAGCTTGTTCTGCGCCGTCCGCCCGGTGAGGACGCCGGGGTCCTTGCGGCTCGGGCCCTCGACGAGGACCTCCTCGACCCGGCCGATGCGAGCCTCGTGCTTGCGCAGCCCGGACCGCTCCACCACGGCGCGGAGCCGCTCGTAGCGCTGGCCGACCAGCGCGGGATCGACGAAGCGGTCGACGAGCTCGGCCGCCTCGGTGCCCGGACGGGGCGAGAAGTTGAACGTGTAGGCCGAGTCGTACTCGGCCTCGGCCACCACGGCCAGCGTGGCCTCGAAGTCGGCGTCGGTCTCGCCGGGGAACCCGACGATGATGTCGGTGGTGAGCGCCAGATCGGGCACGGCGGCGCGGGCGGCGCGGACCCGGTCCAGGTAGCGCGCCGCGGTATAACCGCGGTGCATGGCGGCGAGCACGGCGTCGGAGCCCGACTGCAGCGGCAGGTGCAGGTGGTTGCACACCTCGTCGTGGCGGGCCATCGCTGCGATGGTCTCCGGACGCAGGTCCTTGGGGTGCGGGCTCGTGTACCGGACCCGGCGGATGCCGTCGACGCCGGCGGTGGCGGCCAGCAGGTCGGCGAAGAGCGGTCGGACCCGGACGTCGTCGCCCGCCTTGCGGGCGGCGAGGGTCAGGTCACGGCCGTAGGAGTTGACGTTCTGGCCGAGCAGGGTGACCTCGGTGACCCCGTCGGCGGCGAGGCGCTCGACCTCGGCGACGATGTCGTCCAAGGGCCGGCTCAGCTCGGGACCCCGGACCGCCGGCACGATGCAGAAGGCGCAGCTGTTGTCGCAGCCGATCTGGATGGTGACCCAGGCGGCGTAGGGCAGCTCCCGCTTGGTGGGCAGCGCGCTCGGGAACTCGGCGTGGTCCGCGTCGACGGCCTCGACGATCTCGGTGATCGGACCGTGCTGGCGGGCGGTGCGCAGCAGGTCCACCGTGCGGCCCACGTTCTGCGTGCCGACCACGACGTCGACGTGCGGGGCTCGCTGCTGGATGAGGTCCCGGTCCTTCTGGGCCAGGCACCCGGCGACGACGATCTCCATGCCGGGGTTGGCGTCCTTGACCGACTTGAGGTGGCCGAGGTTGCCGTACAGCTTGTTGTCGGCGTTCTCCCGGATGCAGCAGGTGTTGAGCACCATGACGTCGGGCTGCTCGTCGTCGGCGGCCGGGCGCAGACCGTCGGCCTCGAGCATGCCGGCGATGCGCTCCGAGTCGTGTTCGTTCATCTGGCACCCGTAGGTGCGGACTCGGTAGGTGCGCGACGTCATGGCCGAGCCAGGCTACGCCCCGGTCCTCCAGCCCTCGAAGGCGAACCGCTCAGAGACCGCGGGCGACGATGGGCTCGGCCACGTCGAGGCCCGGGACCTCGACCACGTCGTGCTCGTCGGCGCTGGGAGCCCGGACCCGGTCCTCGATGCGCAGGCGGATGGCCGTGCGCCGCTCGCCGTCGATGGTGATGTCGGCGAACTCGGGCACGCACACCAGCTCGATGCCGGCGGCCAGCACGTACCCACGGGCGATCGCCACCGCCTTGATGGCCTGGTTGAGGGCACCGGCGCCCACCACCTGGACCTCGACGGCGCCCTGCGAGCGCACGACGCCAGCCATGGCCCCAGCGACCGAGTTCGGGTTCGACTTGGTCGAGACCTTGAGCTGTTCCATCGTTCCGCCGCCTCCAGGAGGCTCGTTCCCCAGTGCGGCCTTCTTCGACGCTCGGCGAGCACTCTCCTCCCGCCGGACCGACTCGGCCCGGCGGGAGGCAGCCGATCAGTCGTCGAGGGAGATGGGGGCGTCGAGGTCGATGTCGAGATCGAGGTCGTCCTCGGCCAGCTCGGCTTCGTCGCTCGGGTCGATGCCGACCTGCTGGCGGATGCGCTCGGAGATCTCGACCATGATCTCGGGGTTCTCCCCGAGGAACGTCTTGGCGTTCTCCCGGCCCTGACCGAGCTGCTCGCCCTCGTAGGTGTACCAGGCACCCGACTTCTTCACGAGCCCGAGGTCGACGCCGATGTCGAGGAGCGAGCCCTCGCGGCTGATGCCCTTGCCGTACATGATGTCGAACTCGGCCTGGCGGAACGGCGGGGCGCACTTGTTCTTGACGACCTTGACCCGGGTGCGGTTGCCCACGACCTCGGCGCCGTCCTTCAGGGACTCGATGCGGCGGATGTCGAGGCGGACCGAGCTGTAGAACTTGAGCGCCCGGCCGCCCGGCGTGGTCTCGGGCGAGCCGAACATCACGCCGATCTTCTCGCGCAGCTGGTTGATGAAGATGCAGATGGTCTGGGACTTGCTCAGGTTGCCGGTGAGCTTGCGCAGCGCCTGGGACATGAGGCGGGCCTGGAGGCCGACGTGGGTGTCGCCCATCTCGCCCTCGATCTCGGCCCGGGGGGTGAGCGCGGCGACCGAGTCGATGACGATCACGTCGATGGCGGCGGAGCGCACGAGCATGTCGCAGATCTCGAGGGCCTGCTCGCCCGTGTCGGGCTGGGAGATGAGCAGCTCGTCGACGTCGACCCCGATGGCCCGGGCGTAGACGGGGTCCATGGCGTGCTCGGCGTCGATGTAGGCGCAGATGCCGCCGTTGCGCTGGGCCTCGGCCACGACGTGCATGGCGAGGGTGGACTTGCCCGAGGACTCGGGGCCGTAGATCTCGGTGACCCGGCCCCGGGGCAGGCCGCCGATGCCGAGGGCGAGGTCGAGCGCCAGGGCGCCGGTGGGGATCGACTCGATGTTCATCGAGCCCTTCTCGCCCATCTTCATGACGGCGCCCTTGCCGAACTGCTTCTCGATGTTCCCGAGAGCCATCTCGAGTGCCTTGTCTCGCTCCATTGCTGTTCGTCCTTTCGAGGATCCCGACCGCTCCGGGCCGAGAAGGTGTGGCTGCCGGAGCAGCGAGTGCGTCTGTCGGTGAACCTACGGAGGGGGTCTGACAGGAACCCTGGGTCCCGGCCGTGCCCGGCGTGCGAACGACAGCAGCGTAACTTCGAACGGGCGTTCGGGCAAGCATCTGTCAGCGGTTTCTCGTTGTCGGATCCGATAACATGGCTTCATGGACGTCGCCACCTTCCTGCGCGCCTGTCGCTCCGAGGCGGGACTCACCCAACGCCAGCTCGCCGAGCGGGCGGGGACGTCGGCGGCCGCCGTGTGCCACTACGAGCGGGGCACCCGCGTGCCGAGGGCCGACACCCTCGTCCGGCTGGTGGCCGCCACGGGCGCCACG
>CAZCJT010000314.1:0-3713 GCA_964498565.1 uncultured Acidimicrobiaceae bacterium | reverse complement strand
CGTCGACGCCGCGATCGCCGCCGGCGAGCGCGTCGGCTACCCGCTGATGGTGAAGGCCGCGGCCGGCGGCGGTGGTCGAGGCATCCGACGCGTTGACCACCCCGACGACCTCGCCGCCGCCTTCGAACGGGCCCGGGACGAGGGCGCCAAGTCCTTCGGCGACCCCACCGTGTTCCTCGAACGGGTGGTGTCCGACGCCCGCCACGTCGAGGTGCAGATCCTGGCCGACCAGCACGGCAACGTCTGGGCGCCCGGGGTCCGCGACTGCAGCATCCAGCGCCGCAACCAGAAGGTGATCGAGGAGTCCGCCTCGACGGCGCTCACCCCGGCCCACGAGGCCCGCCTGCGCGACGCGGCCATGCGGCTGGCGAAGGCGTCGGGTTACGTGAACGCCGGCACGGTCGAGTTCCTCTACCAGCCGGAGGAGGACCTCCTGGCCTTCCTCGAGGTGAACACGCGGCTGCAGGTGGAGCACCCCGTCACCGAGCTCACCACGGGGCTCGACCTCGTGCGCCTCCAGATCGAGGTCGCGCTCGGCCGGCCGCTGGTGGGCACCCCGCCGGAGCCCAACGGCCACGCCTTCGAGGCTCGCCTCAACGCCGAGGACCCGCAGCGTGGGTTCGCGCCGGCGGCCGGCCGGATCGAGCGCCTCATGCTGCCCACCGGGCCCGGCGTGCGCGTCGACACGGGCGTGGCCGAGGGTGACGAGATCGCCGCCGAGTACGACTCCATGATCGCCAAGGTCATCGCCTGGGGTGCCGATCGGGAGCAGGCCCGCCGGCGGTTGCGCCGAGCGCTGTCCCAGACGACCGTGCTGGTCCAGGGCGGCACGACCAACAAGTCGTTCCTGCTCGACATCGTCGACCGGCCCGAGGTGGTCGAGGGCCGCGTCGACACCGCATGGCTGGACCGCCTCACCGCCAGCGACGGACACCGGACCGACCGCTTCGCTGACGTCGCGCTCGTCGTCGCCGCCATCGACGTGCACGACCAGGAGCGGCTGCTGGATCGGGCGCGCTTCCTCAGCTCGGCGGCCCGGGGCCGACCCGAGTCCGACCTCGAGGCCGGCCACGACGTCGAGCTCCGCTGGGAGCAGGGCGAGTACCGGCTGCACGTCGCCACGGGGGACCTCGGCGGCTGGTACCGGGTGATCCTCGACGGGACCGTGGCCGACGTGGTGCTCGACCGGCTCGACCCTGCGCACAGTCGCCTGACCATGGGTGGCCGCACGTACCGCGTCGTGTCCCACGCCCACCGCACCGAGCACCTCGTCGAGGTGGAGGGCGTGACCCACCGCTTCTCCCGCGATGACGGCGGCCTGCTGCGCGCGCCCGCCGTGTCCCTGGTCGTGTCGGTCGAGGTTCGCCCGGGCGACCGTGTGGTGGCCGGCCAGCGGGTGGCCGTGGTCGAGGCCATGAAGATGGAGACGGCGGTGGTGGCGCCCACCGACGGCACCGTCGAGGAGGTCTTCGTCTCACCCAACGTGCAGGTCGACGTGGGTGCGCCGCTGCTGCGGATCGGCGCCACCGAGGACGTGGCCGCCGACGGCGGTGCCGACCGCCCCCGCCTGCGGCTCCACGCCACGTCGACCGCACCGGGGGACGCCACCACCGGTCGCCTCGACGTGCTGCGCTCGCTCCTGCTCGGCTTCGACGTCGCCGATCGAGACGACCGGGTCGTCGAGGCGCACCGCATGGGCGGCGACGCCGACGACCCCACCGTGCGCCGTCGCGAGCTCGAGCTGCTCCGGATCTTCGCCGACCTGTGCGGGCTCACCCGTGACCGGCGGGCGGCCGAAGGGGACCACGCGCTCGAGGCCCGCAGCCCGCTCGAGCACTTCCACGCGTACCTCCGCACGCTCGACGCCGACCACGAGAGCCTCCCCGAGCGGTTCCGGGCCCGACTCCACGACGCGCTGGCCCACTACGGCGTCGACTCCCTCGACCGCAGCACCGCCCTGGAATCGGCGGTGCACAGCATCCACCGCGCCGTGCAGCGCCGGGACGAGCAGCTCCCGGTGGTGCAGGCGCTGCTCGAGCGCCGCCTGGCCCACTGCGGCGACCCCGCCGAACGCGACGCCGTGCGCGACACGCTCGACCGGCTCATCGCCGCGACCCAGGCCCAGTACCCCTCGATCGGCAACCTGGCCCGCAGCGTGCGCCACCGCTGCATCGACCGCCCCCTGCTCGACCGGGCCCGCACCGACGTCCACGACGAGGCCCGCCGCTCGCTGGAGGCACTGGCCGAGGACCCGGCCGATGACGCCGCCGTGGAGCGGCTCGTCGCCACGCCGATCCCGCTCATGACGGTGATCGCGGCCGAGGATGCGCTCGGTCGGAGCGCCGAGCTCACGGCCGCGATCGCCGAGGTCCTCACCCGGCGGTTCTACAAGATCCGGGAGCTGCGCGACCTCGTCCGCCACGACGGTCGGGCCCTGGTGACCGCCCGCTACGAGCACCGCGGGGAGCGGTTCGCCGTGGTCGGCATGGCCTGCGACGCAGGCGACCTGGTGGCTGCCGTCGGATCGATCGCCGACCACGTGGACGGCGATGCCAGCCACGTGGTGGACCTCTACGTCCGCCTCCCCGAGGAGCGTCCGTCGGACCAGCTCGTCGACGAGGTGGATGCCCTCCTGGCCGACGCCGACCTGCCGCCGGCGGTGTCCCGCGTCGCCGTCACCGCCGCCGCCGGGGGCATCGAGGGCAGCGAGGTCCACCACCTCACGTGGGAGCGGACGGCCGACGGCGGCTTCCGGGAGGCCACGGTGTTCCGTGGGCTGCACCCCATGATCGGCCAGCGGCTGCAGCTGTGGCGGCTCGAGAACTTCGCCGTCACGCGGCTCGCCGGCACCGATGACGTCCACGTCTTCGACTGCGTGTCCACCGAGCAGCCGGGCGACGAGCGCCTCGTCGCCGTGGCCGAGGTCCGCGACATCACGCCGGTGCGGGACGCGTCGGGCGCGCTCATCGCGCTGCCCGAGCTCGAGCGCGTCCTGGTGGCGTGCCTCGACGGCATCCGGCGCTCGCTGTCCACCGACCGGCGTCGCCGTCGACTCGAGTGGAACCGGGTGATGCTGTTCGTCTGGCCGACGGTGGAGATCAGCCTCGACGAGGTGACCGAGGTGGCCAAGCGGTTGGTGCCGCTGACCAACGGGCTCGGCATCGAGCAGGTCCTGGTGCAGGGCCGGGTGACCGACCCCGCGTCGGGCGAGACCGCCGACGTGGTGTTCCGCCTCGGCTACCAGCCCGGTCGCGGGCTCACCATGACGGTGACCGACCCGCCGACCGCGCCGATGCAGCCGCTGGACGACTACACCCAGAAGGTGCTGGCCTGCCGCCGGCGCGGCACCGTCTACCCCTACGAGATCGTGCCGATGATCACGACCGAGGCCGAGGACGGGGAGGGCCACTTCACCGAGCTGGACCTCGTCGGCGACCGCCTGGTGCCGGTCGACCGGCCGCCCGGGCACAACGAGGCCGGCGTCGTCATCGGCCTGGTGACAGCGGCCACCGAGGTCCACCCCGAGGGCATGGAGCGGGTCGCGGTGCTCGGTGACCCGACCCGGTCGATGGGATCGATCGCCGAGGCCGAGTGCCGCCGCCTGCTCGCCGCCATCGACCTGGCCGAGGAGCGGCGGCTGCCCATCGAGTGGTTCGCGATCTCCGCCGGCGCCCGGATCGCCATGGACAGCGGCAGCGAGAACCTCGACTGGG
>CAZCJT010000313.1:0-3727 GCA_964498565.1 uncultured Acidimicrobiaceae bacterium | reverse complement strand
CCTTCGTTGGCTACGTCGAAGACACCCAGTTCAGGACTGAAGATAAGTGCCGAACGGCCACAGGACGGGAGCGCGTCCCAGAATGTCGTCCCAGAACGCTCCCTCGGTGGGCGTTATCGGTGGAGCGCGAGCCCGGGAACGTTGTCGAAGACTGCGTCGGCGGTGAGGAGCGGCGCACCGATGTGGACTGCCGAGGCAGCGATCCAGAGGTCGTTGGCGTGGACCGGTTCGTGGAGTGCGTGTCCGTTGTGGCGGCATGCGTGACGAAGCTCGGCCGCGGTGGTCAGCAGGGCGTCACTTACCGGGACGACTGTCGTCGCCGCGATCGACTGCTCCAGCCGCTGGCGACGTTGGTCTCCCCAGCCGGCTACGAGAGCGCCGTAGCGCAGCTCGGCGACGGTGACGGCGGCGAGGAAGATCTGGTTGCCGGCCATGAGCCCGACCTGTGGCTCGAAGCGGGCGCGTCGGCGTCGGCTGATGGACGCGCTGAAGAAGCCGGTGTCGACGAGGATCCTCACGACTCGAGGGCTGCGGCGAAGGCGTCGTCTTCGTCCTCGGACAGCTCATCGACCAACAGGGAGTCGATCGAGTCGAGCACCGGCGCCGCGTCGAGCTGATCGTCGGTCAGATCAGCGGGCAGCAGCGAGGTCCCGTGCGGGGCCTCGCCCGAGGGTCGGACGGCGTCACTCACGTCCACCATGGTACGTCGGCCGGTCGGACTCAGCCTCCGGCGACGAAGGCCACGACGACGTAGGCGGCGTGGCGGTCGAAGTTCTGGCGGCGCCGGTCGTAGATCGTGGTGGTCCTCGGATCGGAGTGCCGGGCGGCGGTCTGCACGTCCCGCAGCGGAACCCCGGCGTCGAGGGCGGCCATGATGAACGCTGATCGCAGCATGTGCGGGTGCACGTGGCCCAGGCCGGCTCGCTTCCCCGTGGATGCGACCCCTTCGACGTTGGTCTCGCACGCTTCGCTGACCCGGAGCCCGTTCAGACCGAGCAGCACGGCGAGCGCCTGATGCGAGTTGTCGTAGTGGTCGGCGGCAGCGACGAACATGCCGAGCTCTGTGCGGTCCAGCCTCCTGGCGTCGGAGGGGTGGACCTGCGGGCGGCGGACGTACTCGGCCGGGTTGGAGCCGATCCGGCCGTCGATGTGAGCAAAGCGGTAGAAGCCGCACACCGTCGAGAGCCGCCGGTCGATCGTCGACGCGGCGAGCCCTCGTTCCTCCATGGAGCCTCGCCACAGCTCGATGTGCGGACGCGTCGCCGCGAGCACGGGGACGTCGTGGTCGGCGGCCCACTGGAAGAAGCCGCGCAGGTCTTGGCGGTAGGCCTCGAGGGTGCGGCCGCCGTAGCGCGCCAGGAAAGACGCCGCAGCGAGCTGCGCCTCGTCGAACCCGGCATCGTCGAACGGCGTCTGCACCGCGGAACCGGTCGCGGAACTGATTGTGGTCATGGCTGGATCTCCCCATCGTGTTGGGAGATCCAGCAGACGCCTCATCCGCTTCAGAGACCAGCGCGACCTACCGGTCCATCAGCCGGCGTTGGTGGATGGTGGTCAGGTCTGCCGCGTTTCGGGATGGTGCTACTGGTCGCGCTCGATCGGTAGACGGCGTACGGCGAGCCGGGTTGGGCTGAGGCTCACGATCGCGCCGGCTTCGAGATCGCCGACGACTGTGCCGAGGTTGGCGACGAGCAACGCCAGGTGAGCCGGCGGGGCGAGCTCGCCGACGTCTCGTAGCTGCACCACGGACGGCTGCTCCGTTCCTGTGATGGCGAGCATGGCTGCGAAGTCGCTGTCCACGGTCACGAGTACGAGGTCGTGAGCCCGGGCGTACTCGATGATCGCTGCGTCGCTGGCCGTGAGCAGACCGACATCACCGACATGCAGCGCTTCGAACCCAGCCTCGGCGAGTCCCTCGATGAGCGCTGGCGACAGGTTGGCGTCGACGAGGAGCCTCACGCGGGGCGGGAGACCGGCAGTTCTCGCTCGTCAGCCATCGCTGCGGCGTAGTCCAGTGCGGCGAGCACGTCGTCACGCTCGAGGTACGGATAGTCCTCGAGCACGTCCTCGATGGTCCGGCCGGCGGCCAGCTAGCCAAGGATCATCCCGACAGTGACCCGCAGCCCGCGGATACACGGCCGCCCGCCCATCTGGGCGGGATCGATCGTGATCCGAGAGAACGCCCCGGCAGCCCTGCATCAGGCCGCCGCGTGACCCACATCCACGTCAGGAGAGCCCGATATCCGGCGTGCACAGTGCGTCCCGATCCGGCAGTCGGGGCGCCCTGTGGTGCGGTCGCTGGAGGTCAGCAGCGGAAGCAACCGGCGCTCCGATCATTCGCTGCGGTGCGCGCCGTCGGCGAGTGGTGAGGCGCCGCGGCCTCCCGACTATGTGCCCAGAGGCATCAAGGCCTCGACCACCTCCCTGATCCTGGTGGCGGCAGCAGTGGCATCGAGGCCATGGAGTTCGTTGATCGAGCACCTCTGTGCCAAGCCATCGAGATCGGCTGCCCGCAACAGGAGCTCAAGGTCAACGAACTCGAAGTCGAGGCGGACGACAGCGCCCGCTGACGACACCTCAACTACGAGATCCAGGCATCGGCTTGGGTCCCTGAGGTCGACCGCCTGCTCCCTCTGGAGTATGTCGATGGTCTGCGGCCAGCGAGCACCGAACGCCTGTGCACCAGTGCAGTACAAGAACGTCACACTCCCATCCCGCGAGAGCCCGGGTCCGCCGGGGCCGAAGCTGCGTTCCTTCATCGCCGGGGCGAGCGTCAGCGTGACGGCCTCGACGAACTGCGACGTGTCCACGACTCGGAGTGTTCCACGCCGGTGGCCGTCCCTATGTGCCTGATCGCGCGGCGAAGAATCGTCACCTATCGCGCCCTCATATCGACTATGGGACATGCCCGCAAAGTGCCGGTGCGGGTCGCGGGCAGACGTGTCCCGAAACGACGTCACCAACCAGAGCAAGATCCAACGCACCGCCTCCGTGCCGACGCAGCGATCGATCTCCAGGGCTCCGAGACCAGGGACGGCAACCGCGACAGGCATGGCCGAATTCACTCGGGATGCAGGTCGTGGGCCCGTCGAAGCAGTTCGGTCAGCGCATCGAGATCGACTCGGTCAAGTGAGGTGATCGCGATGCTTGCTGCGCCGGTCTTCACGTTCCCCAGCCGCTCTCGGTACTGATCGAGCGGGTAGGCGCCGTCGTCTACGGCGTTGATGTAGAGGGAGTAGTGCTTGGATTGGCGGGCGAGCCCGACGAGGAACCACTCGACGGTCTGACCCTTGGGCCGGAACTGGACGATGTCGCCGTAGCCGAGGATCTGCTGGTCGGTTCCTCCCCAGAATCGGCCCTCCCAAACGGTTCGAGAGCGCCCCGGCATGGCGCTTCGTATGAGCGAGTCGAGGTGGCGCATGTCGGAGCGGACCTCTTCGTCATCGAGTGATGCCATCCAGTCGTCAGGGTCAGTCGCGATCTTCTCCACTGCATCGACCCTACGAGCGCAGGTCGACCACATGCGTCACGTGACCGAGAAGCCAAGGTGGGACGAGCACCAGCTCGCTGTCGTCCACCGAGCACGCGGGAGGTGCCGGACCTACGCGCTGATCGCACCGGCATCGACCGTCCCGTAACCCTCAGACGAATCGCGCTGGTGACATGCCCCGTAGGTGCCGTTATCTTCAGCCGGCTTCGCGATAGGGCCGGTGACCAGGGTGTCGTC
>CAZCJT010000312.1:0-3733 GCA_964498565.1 uncultured Acidimicrobiaceae bacterium | reverse complement strand
CTCCTCGCCGTAGACGGGGACGATCTTGTCGGCGGCGATCTCCTCGAAGGCGATGGAGAGCGGCTTGCGGACCACCGAGGGCACCTGCGGGGGGACCTGGGAACCGAGACCACCGCTGCCGACGGCGTTGAAGTAGGCGTTGATCTGGCGGGCGCGCGTGGAGCCGAGCGTGACGAGACGGAACTTGGAATCGGCGCGATCGAGGAGGTCCTCGATCCGCGGGTTCATCATCGTGTCGTGACGACCGGACATGTGCGCCTCCGAGGGGTTGCCGAACGAGCCACGGTAGCAGCGGGCCGGGCCGCTGCGGGAAACGTCAGTCCTGCTTGTGGGCGTCGATCAGCGCCTCGAGCTCGGCGACGGCGTCGTGCAGGACGTCGTTCACGATGTGGTGCATCTGCAGGCGCCGGGCGGCCTGACGCTCCTCGTCGCCCTTGCGCAGCCGGGCCTCGATGCGCTCCGGGCTGTCGCCCCGGCCGGTGAGGCGCTGGCGCTGCGCGTCGCGGTCGGGGGTGTCGATGAACACGAGCAGGGCATCGGGGTCGACGGCCCGGATGGCCTCGGCGCCGGCCACGTCGATCTCGAGCAGCACGTCGGTGCCGGGCGGTGGGTCGGGCACGGGCGTGCCCTGGCGGTAGTCCAGGAAGTCGACCCACTCGAGGAAGCCACCGGCCTCGATGTGCGCGTCGAAGGTGGCCCGATCCGTGAAGACGTAGGCGTCCTCGGCCTCGCCCGGACGGCGCTCGCGCGTGGTCCAGGAGCGGCTCAGCCAGATCTCGGGTCGCCGGCTGAGCAGCTGGTCGACGATGGTGCCCTTGCCGACCCCGCCCGGGCCCGACACGACGATGTTCAGGACCCGAACTCCTCGAGCAGCTTGCGCTTCTGCTGCTCGCCGAGCCCGCGCACACGCCGGGTCTCGGAGATCTCGAACGCCTCCATGGTGCGGCGGGCCTTCACCTTGCCGACGCCGGGTAGCGACTCGAGGACGGCGAGGACCTTCATCTTCCCGATGGTCTCGTCACCCGGCGCCTGCTCGAGGAGCTCGGAGAGGAGGAGCGAACCCATCTTCAGGCGCTCCTTCAGCTCGGCTCGGGCCCGGCGGGCCTCGGCGGCCTTGGCGAGCGCCGCCTGGCGCTGCTCCGGGGTGAGAGAGGGGGGCTGGGGCATGGCCGCGACCATAGACGAACCCCTGGCGGGTCAGATCACGACAGGGCGTCGTCCACGAGGGCGGCGGCGGCCAGTGCGGGCGCCTCGGCGTGGGTGATCGTGCGGCCGAGGATGAGCAGGTCGGCGCCACCGGCGAAGGCCTGGCCGGGGGTGGCGGTGCGACGCTGGTCGTGGCGATCGTCGCCCCGGGTGCGGATGCCGGTGGTGGCCACGAAGAGGGTCGGGGCGACGGTGCGGACCTCGTCCACGTCGGCCACGGCGCAGACCAGGCCGTCGCAGCCGGCTTCGGCCGCCGTCTCGACCCGCTTGGGCAGGATGTGGGGCGGCGCGGTGTCGTCCGACGTGAGCACCGTGACGGCCAGCGCCCGTGGCGCCGGGACGCCGGCGGAGGCCGCGCCCTCGCGGAGTCCGTCGACACCGGCGCGCAGCATGTCGACACCGCCGTGGGCGTGGAAGGTCACGTAGGCCACGCCGAGCGAGCCGAGCACCTTCGCCGCCTTGTTCACCGTGGTCGGGATGTCGTGGAGCTTGAGGTCGACGAACACGTCGAGGCCGATGCCCTGGAGCGTGGTGACCGCGGCCGGACCGGCGCTGGCGAAGAGCTCGAGGCCCACCTTCAGGGTGCCGAACCACGGCCCGAGCTCGCGGGCCCGGCGGCCGGCCTCCACCAGGTCGTCGGTGTCGAGGGCCAGGCAGAGCCGGTCCCGCACCTCCTCGGGCGCCTCGATCTGCAGTTCGGTCAACGTGCCACCCTCCCTCGTCCTGGCCGCAGCCTGCCACCCCGGCCCCGGCGGTCGGTGCGCCTCGGTCATCATGGGACGTGCTGATGCGGCTGCGATCGATCTCCGAGCGCCTGCGCGGGAGCCTCTTCTTCGTCCCCATGCTCTACGTCGTGGCCGGGGTGCTGGTGGGCCTGATCGGCGTCGAGGTCGACCGCAACCTGGTCGACACGAGCGCCGACCTCCCCTTCGGGCTGACCTCCACGGTGGACAGCGCCCGGGCCGTGCTGGAGACGATCGGCGGGGCCACCATCAGCTTCGCCGGCATCGCGTTCTCCATCTCGCTGCTGGTGATCCAGCTGGCGTCGAGCCAGTACTCGCCTCGCGTCGTCCACGGCCTGCTGCGGGACCCGTTCACCAAGCGGGTCATGGGCATCGTGGTGGGGACGTTCACCTACTGCCTCGTCGTCCTGCGCTCGGTGCGGGGACCGCTCGAGGAGGGTGGTGACCCGGTCATCCCCAACATCTCGGTCGCCCTCGCGGTGCTCCTCGGCGTGGTGGCGATCATGGCGATCATCGCCTTCATCGACCACAGCGCGCACTCGATGGACGTATCGCGGATCCTGTCCCGCGCCACCTCCGACGCCACCTCGGCCGCGCGGCGGCTGTGGAGCGAGGAGCCGGCACCCGACAGCGACGTCGGTGACGTGCCCGCACCGCCGCGCGACCACCTGGTCGTCAGCCACCGGGACGCCGGCTGGGTGAAGTACGTCGACGTGGCCGCGGTCGCCGGGTGCGCGCCGCCCGGCGGCACGGTGCGGCTCGAGACCGAGGTGGGTCGCTACGCGATCGAGGGCACCCCGATCTGCGTGCTCTGGCCCGTCCCCGACGACGCGGAGGAGACCTGCCGCCTGGTGCGGGACGCGGTCGTCACCGGGCGCAGCCGGACGGTGGAGCAGGACGTCGCCTACGGCGTGCGCCAGCTCGCCGACGTGGCGCTGCGGGCCCTGTCGCCCGGCATCAACGACCCGACCACCGCCCAGGACGCCATCTTCCACCTGGGCAGCGTCCTGCGGGAGCTCCTGCGCCGGCATCCACCCGCAGCGGTCGAGTCCTGCGACGGCGGGCGCACGCTGGTGCGGCCCGAGCGCCAGGGGCACGCCGACGTCATCGACCTCGCCTTCGACGAGGTGCGCCTGTCGGCCACCGGCATGCCCACGGTGTGCACCTACCTGCTCGAGGTGCTCCAGCTCCTGCGGGACTCCCTCGAGGAGCCGTCGTCCGCGGCCGGCGACGCCATCCGCCGCCAGGCCGCGCTCATCCGGATCGGCGTGGAGCACGCCGACCTCACCGCCCACGACGCCGATCGCATCCGCGACGCCCACGACCGCCGCTTCGGCCCCCCGACCGAACACGTCACGACCTGATCCTGGGTCAGCGGGGGTCGGGCGGACGCACGGCGCCGACGAGGTCGCTCGTGCCGGCGACGCCGATCCGGCCGGCGAGCTGCTCCATCTCGACGAGCACGCGGCCGGTCGCCCGGGGGTCGGCGAAGCTGACGGTGCCGACCTGCACGGCCGTGGCGCCGGCCCGGAGCATCTCGATGGCGTCGTCCCCGGTCGCGATGCCGCCGACGCCGACGATGGGCAGGTCGGGCAGCGCGTGGTGCACGTCGTGGACGATACGCACGGCCACGGGGTGGATCGCCGCGCCGGACAGGCCGCCGCCCCGCTCGCCCGAGCCCAACCGGTACTGGCCGGTCACCGGGTCGATGGCCATGCCGAGCAGCGTGTTCACGAGCGTGACCGCCTCGGCACCGCCCGAGCGCACTGCGGCGGCGACCTCGA
>CAZCJT010000311.1:0-3755 GCA_964498565.1 uncultured Acidimicrobiaceae bacterium | reverse complement strand
GCTCGGTCGCGGTCGTCGGCCTCGGCCCGGGTGATCCCCGCCACCGCACGCCGGCCGCCTCTGCGGCGGTGCGGTCCGCTGACACCGTGATCGGCTACGACCTCTACGTCGACCAGTGCGCCGACCTCGCGACCCCACACCAGACCGTGGTGCGCAGCCCCATCGGTGCCGAGGCGGACCGCTGCGCCGAGGCACTCACCCGGGCGGCCGACGGCGAGCGGGTGGCGCTGGTGTGCTCCGGCGACCCGGGCGTGTTCGCCATGGCCACACTGGTCTGCGAGCTGGCCCCTCGCCACGGCTCGCCGGATGTCGACATCGTGCCCGGCATCACCGCCGCCTCCGCCGCGGCCGGTCTGCTCGGTGCGCCGCTCGCCCACGACCACGCCTTCGTCAGCCTCTCCGACCTGCTCACGCCGTGGCCCGTGATCGAGCGTCGCCTACGGGCCGTCGCCGAGGGCGACCTGGCCGTTGCGCTCTACAACCCTCGTTCCCGGCGTCGCACCTGGCAGCTCGAGGCGGCCCGCGAGATCCTGCTCGCGCACCGCCCGCCCACCACGCCGGTGGGCATCGTCACCGACGCGACCCGTCCCGGTCAGCACATCGTGCGCACGACGCTGGCCGAGCTCGACCCCGACGATGTCGGGATGCTCTCGATCGTGCTGATCGGCTCGTCGACCACCGAGGTCCTCGGCGACCACGTCGTCACGCCACGCGGGTACGAGACGTGAGCCGGCCCACGGACCTCCAGATCCATCCGATCGAGCAGGAGTCGTACCGCATCCTCGCCGAGCGGATCGACCTGTCGGGTTGGGCGCCCGGCGCCCGCGACGTCGTCGCCCGGATCATCCACTCGACCGCGGATCTGTCCTTCGCCGACACGGCTCGCATCGGCCAGCACGCCATCGAGGGCGCGATCGCCGCCCTCTCCGCCGGTGCACCGGTCGTGGTGGACGCCGCCATGGTCGCGGCCGGCACCCCCCGCATCCCCACCACCTGCCTGCTCGAGGAGGTCCCGACCGCGCCGACGGGCTCGACCCGATCGGCAGCTGCGTTCGAGCTGGCCGCCGAGCGCCACCCGACCGGCGCCGTCTGGGTGGTGGGCAACGCCCCCACGGCGCTCTTCGCCCTGCTCGACCTGCACGCCGGCGGGCTGGTGGACCCCGCGGCCGTCATCGGCGTGCCAGTCGGCTTCGTCGGCGCTGCCGAGTCGAAGCAGGCCCTCTGGGACGGCCCCCTCGCACCGCTGTCCATCACCTGCCTGGGCGAGCGCGGCGGCACGCCCGTGGCTGCCGGAGCGCTGAACGCCCTCTGGAGACTGAAGGAGTCCACGTGCTGACCCCACGCTTCACCGGCATCCCGATCAGCCCCCGACCGATCAGCCTCCGCCCGGTCGGTCGGGTCGGCGGAGACCCGCCGGACGGCCTGCTCCTGGTGGCCCACGGTTCCAAGTGCGTGGCCGGCGTGCGCGAGGCGCACGCCCTCGGTCACGCGGTCGCCGAGCACCGAAGCGACCTCGACGTGGACCTCGGCTTCCTGGAACTGGCTTTCCCGGCGGCCGGCCCGGTCCTCGACGCCATGGTCGGTCGTGGCTGTCGCCGCATCGTCGTGCAGCCGCTGATGCTGCTGGCCGCCGGCCACGGCAAGAGCGACGTGCCCGCCATCGTGCTCGAGGGTCGCGACCGGCACCCTCACGTCGACCTGCTGTTCGGCTCCCCGCTCGGCGTCGTGCCGGAGCTGCTGGCGGTCGGCCAGAAGAACCTGGCCGAGACCGGCGGAACCGGCCTGCCGCTGCTGGTCATCGCCCGCGGCACCTCCGACCCCGATGCCAACGGCGAGGCCGTCCGCGCCGCGCGACTGCTGGCCGAGTGGTCCGGCGCGCCGGACGTGGAGGTGGGCTTCACCGGCGTCACGTGGCCGTCAGTCCCCGACGCCCTCGACCGCATGCGGCGGCTGGGGCACGAGCGCTTCGCCGTCTTCTTCTGGTTCATCGCCAACGGCAAGCTCATCGAGCGGGCCCGCGACCAGCTCGGCGACTTCGCCGGCGCCACCGGTGCCCAGATCGTCGACGCCGGCTACTTCGGCCCCGACCCGGGCCTGGCCGACGTCGTGTCGCTCCGCCACGACGAGGCCGTCGCCGGCCGCCCTCGCACCAACTGCGACACGTGCTCATTCCGGGCGCCGTGGCCGGGGCTGGCGGACCGGGTGGGCCGGGAGCAGGGCCACGGGCACTCCCACCTGGCCGCCGAGCACCGTCAGGTCCACGACCATGACCACGGGCACGTGCACAGCCACCGGTGACCGCCACCCTCGGCCCACGCCTGGTCGTCGCCGGCGTCGCGTCGGGCGTCGGCAAGACCACGGTGGCCACCGGTCTGCTGGCGGCCCTGCGTGCTCGCGGCGTCGATGCCGCACCGGCCAAGGTCGGTCCTGACTTCATCGATCCCGGCTACCACGCCCTGGCCAGCGGCCGGCCGCCCCGCAACCTGGACCCCTGGCTGTGCGGACCGGAGGTCATCCCTGCGCTGGCCGGCCGGGCCGCGGCCGGCAGCGACCTGCTGGTGGTCGAAGGTGTGATGGGCCTCTTCGACGGTGCGGTCGACGGGACGCCGTCGTCCACCGCCGACGTCGCGGTGCTGCTGGATGCACCGGTGGTGCTCGTGATCGACGCCGCGTCGACGAGCGCCTCGGCGGCCGCCGTCGTGCGAGGCTTCCGCGACCACGACCCCCGCATCCGCCTGGCCGGCGTCATCTGCAACCGCGTCGGCTCCGGCGTCCACGAGCAGCTGCTGCGGGAGGCGATCGCACCGCTCGACGTCCCGGTGCTCGGATGCGTCCACCGCGACGACGCACTGGTCTGGCGTGACCGCCACCTGGGGCTCGTCCCCGTCGCCGAGCAACCGGCGCAGGTCCTCACCTCGCTCGAGCGGCTTGCCGCCGTGATCGCCCGACAGGTGGATCTCGATGCGGTCGTCCGCATCGCCCGGACAGCACCGCGGCGCACCGTCGACCCGCCGCACCTTCCCGGCCGAGTGGGTCGGTGCCGCGTCGCCGTGGCGTCCGGCCCCGCCTTCACGTTCGCCTACCGCGACAACGTGGAGGCCATGGAAGCCGCGGGCGCCGAGATCGTCCTGTTCGATCCCCTACACGACGAATCGCTCCCGGATGGCATCGACGGAGTGTTCGTGGGTGGCGGCTTCCCCGAGGTGTTCGGCGAGGAGCTCACCGCCAACACCGCCCTGCTCGCCCATGCCCGCAGCCGCATCGGCGCCGGCCTGCCCACCTGGGCGGAGTGCGGTGGCTTGCTGTGGTTGGCCGAGGACCTCGATGGCCGAGCCATGGTCGGCGCCGTCCCGACGACGGCCCGGCTGGGCGACCGTCTGCACCTCGGCTACCGCAACACCACGTGCGAGGTCGACACCGTCGTCGGACTGGCCGGCACCGCGCTCCGTGGACACGAGTTCCACTACTCCACCTGCGATCCGGCGGGGGGCGCCTTGGCGCTGCGCAGCCGCTTCGGGGCCCGGAGCGACGGCTTCGCCAGCCCCACCCTGCTGGCCACCTACCTCCACCACCACGCCGGCGGCGACCCCTCCATCGTCGAGGCGTTCGTGCGGACGTGCGTCAGCGCTCGTCGTGCGACGCCGGCCCGTTGACCAGACGCCGGGCGCCCTCGACGTCACCCCGGGCGAGCGCATCGAGGGCGTCGTCGAACGGCACGTCGCGATGACCGCGACGGCCGTCCCGCCGCGGCCGGT
>CAZCJT010000310.1:0-3775 GCA_964498565.1 uncultured Acidimicrobiaceae bacterium | reverse complement strand
CCACGATCGCCGTCCTTGCGGTCTCGCCCGCCCTCGCGGCGCGGGCCGCGACGGTCGCCGCGGTCACCCCGGCCGCGACCCTTCTCGGCCAGGACCTGGGTGACGAGCGGCTCGTCGTCGCGTGCGATGAGCTCGAGGGTCTCGACCTTCTTGGGCTCCTTGCCCTTGGCCGGGACCACGGAGGTGACGCGGATGCCGTCGACGTCCATCTCGGTCTCGACCTTGAACTCGTCACCGACCTGCGCGCCCTCCGGGAAGAGGGAGGCTTCGGCCACACCCTTGGGCTGACGTGCCCCAGCGGCCCGCCAGGTGAAGGTCTTCCCCTCGTCCTGACGGCTGGTGAGTTCGATGTCGATCCGGGTGGCCATAGCGGCTTGCCAGGCTAATGCACCACCTCGCGACCCGACGATTGCCGGCTACTCCTCCTCGAAGGCCTCCGGGGGCGGGCAGGCGCACACCAGGTTGCGGTCGCCGGAGGCGCCGTCGATGCGGCTCACCGGCGGCCAGTACTTGGCGCTGCGCAGGCTCGGCATCGGGTACGCCGCCTGCTCCCGGGTGTAGGGCCGGTCCCACTCCGCCACGAGCAGGTCCTCGGCGGTGTGGGGCGCGTGGGCCAAGGCGGAGGCGTCGTGGTCGACGGCGCCCGACTCGATCTCGGCGATCTCGTCGGCGATGGCCAACATGGCGTCGCAGAAGCGGTCGATCTCCGGGAGGGACTCCGACTCGGTGGGCTCGATCATCAGCGTCCCCGCCACGGGGAAGCTCATGGTCGGGGCGTGGAAGCCGTGGTCCACGAGGCGCTTGGCCACGTCGTCCACCGTCACGCCGGTGCGCCGGGTGATGTCCCGGAGGTCGACGATGCACTCGTGCGCCACCCGGCCGTGCTCGCCGGCGTAGAGCACGGGGTAGCGCTCACCGAGGCGGGCGGCGACGTAGTTGGCGTTGAGGATGGCCACCTTCGTGGCCTCGGTCAGCCCGGGCCCGCCCATCATCCGCACGTAGGCCCAGGAGATCGGCAGGATCCCGGCCGAGCCGTACGGTGCCGCCGAGACCGGGCCCGGCCCGGTGTCGGGGCCGGCGGCCTCGTCCAGCGGGTGGTTGGGCAGGAACGGGGCCAGGTGCGACCGCACGGCGACGGGCCCGACACCCGGACCGCCGCCGCCGTGGGGGATGCAGAAGGTCTTGTGCAGGTTCAGGTGGCTCACGTCGGCACCGAACTCGCCCGGCTTGGCCACCCCGACGAGCGCGTTGAGGTTGGCGCCGTCGAGGTACACCTGCCCGCCGTGGTCGTGGACGAGGTCGCAGATCTCGCGGATCCGGGTCTCGAACACGCCGTGGGTGGAGGGGTACGTGACCATCAGGCCGGCCAGCACGTCGGCGTGGTCGACCACCTTGGCCTTCAGGTCGTCGACGTCGACGTTGCCGTCGTCGTCGCAGGCGACCACCACGACCCGCATGCCGGCCATCACGGCCGAGGCCGCGTTGGTCCCGTGCGCGGAGGACGGGATGAGGCAGACGCGGCGGTCGGTGTCGCCGTTGGCGTCGTGGAACGAGCGGATGGCGAGCAGACCGGCCAGCTCGCCCTGGGAGCCGGCGTTGGGCTGGAAGCTCACGGCGTCGTATCCGGTGACCTCGACCAGCCACACCTCGAGCTGGTCGATGAGCGTGCGGTAGCCCTCGCTGTTGGACGCGGGCACGAACGGGTGGAGGTCGGCGAACCCGGGCCAGGAGATCGGCTCCATCTCGGCGGTCGCGTTCAGCTTCATCGTGCACGAGCCGAGGGGGATCATGGCCCGGTCGAGCGCCACGTCGCGGTCCGAGAGGCGGCGCAGGTAGCGCAGCATCTCGGTCTCGGACCGGTACGAGTGGAAGGTCGGGTGCGTCAGGAAGTCGCTGGTCCGCACCAGCCCCTCGGGGATCCCCCCCGCCCGTTCTGGCAGTTCCCCTGTCGCACCGGCGGCGAACGCGACGGCCAGCGACCCGAGCGTGGCCTCGGTGCAGGTCTCGTCGAAGGCCAGCGACACCGTGTCGGCGTCCACCAGGCGGATGTCGATGCCGGCGGCGGCGGCGCGCGCCACCACGCCCGCCGCCTCACCCGGGACCTCCACGGTGAGGGTGTCGAACCAGGCGGCGTTCCGGACGACCCGGCCTGACCGCTCGAGCACGCTGGCGAAGGCGGTGGCGAGGCCGTGGACCCGCCCGGCGATCGACCGCAGGCCATCGGGTCCGTGGTACACGGCGTACATCGATGCGATGACCGCCAGCAGCACCTGGGCGGTGCAGATGTTCGACGTCGCCTTCTCCCGCCGGATGTGCTGCTCTCGCGTCTGCAGGGCGAGGCGGGTGGCGGGGCGGCCGCCCGTGTCGACGGACACGCCCACGAGGCGGCCGGGCAGGGTCCGCTTGTACTGCTCCCGGCAGCCCATGAACCCGGCGTGGGGGCCGCCGAAGCCGAGGGGCACGCCGAAGCGCTGGGAGGATCCGACCACGATGTCGGCGCCGAGCTCCCCGGGCGGGGTGAGGAGGGTGCAGGCCAGCAGGTCGGTGGCCACGACAGCGAGCGCGCCGGCGGCGTGGGCGGCCTCGATGGCGGGGGAGGGGTCGACCACCGCGCCGGATGCGCCGGGGTACTGCACGAGGACGCCGGCGGCGTCGGTCAGATCCGCGGCGGCCACGTCGTCCACCACGTCGACGGTGATCCCGATGGCGTCGGCCCGGGCCCGCACGACGGCGATGGTCTGGGGGAAGGTGTCGGCGGCGACCACGAAGCGGGACCGATCGCCCTTCGCCAGCCGGGCGCACATGGCCATGGCCTCGGCTGCGGCGGTTCCCTCGTCGAGCAGCGAGGAGTTGGCCAGCTCGGTGCCCGTGAGATCGGTGACCACCGTCTGGAAGTTGAGCAGCGCCTCGAGCCGACCCTGGGAGATCTCGGGCTGGTACGGCGTGTAGGCCGTGTACCAGGCCGGGCTCTCGAGGACGTTGCGGCGGATGACCGGCGGCGTGTGGGTGCCGTGGTAGCCGAGGCCGATCATGGCGGTGCGCACCACGTTGCGGCCGGCCAGGGCGCGCAGCTCGGCCAGGGCCTCCTCCTCGGAGGCAGCAGGCGGCAGGTCGAGCGGCTCGGCGCTGCGGATCGAGGACGGGACCGCCTGGTCGACCAGCTCCTCGATCGACGCGACGCCGATGGCCTCGAGCATGGCAGTGATCTCGTCACCCCGGGGGCCGACGTGGCGGCTGCGGAAGCCCTGTCCGGGCTGTGGTGCGGAGGTGGTCATGGTGGGTGCTCCCGGATGCGCGTCGGCGTGGAGCCCCTTCTGTTCCGTGACCTGAGAGATTCACGTCCGCCGCAGCGGCCGCTTGCTCCTTCGGTGAGCCCGCAGGCTGCTCTCCAGAGGTGCCTCGTCCCGGCGGTCCGGTGGCCTGAGAGGTTCCGGGGCGGTTGCTCCTTCGGCGCCCTCCCCACTGGTGGTGGGGCGGGACTCTCCCGTCGGGGGTCGTCAGCACGGCCATCGTAGACACCGGGACCGCCTCTACTGTGCAGCCGTGGGGGCGACCGCTGGATCCGCCGTGCGCATCGACGCCGACCAGCTCGACATGATCGCCCGGGCGTGGGACGAGGCGGTCGATCGCACGCCCGACGCCGATGAGTTCTGCGCGTCCAGCATCTGGTCCTTCGCCGCCGCTGCGTCCTTCCCGGAGCACGAGCCGCCCGTGGTGGTGGGCGACGGGCGCTCCTTCGCCGGCATGCGACGGGGAACGGGGGAGGGGGGCACCC
>CAZCJT010000309.1:0-3783 GCA_964498565.1 uncultured Acidimicrobiaceae bacterium | reverse complement strand
AGTCACCCGCCCCGCCGCGCTCCGCCTCGCGCCGCCCGCCCCGCCCCGGGGCGTCAGACGGGCTGGGTCGTCTCCAGCACCAGCTCGTCGCCGGACACGTCGAGCGTGGCGGTGTCGCCGTCGACCAGGCGCCCCTCGAGGATGGCCCCGGCGATGCGGTCGGCGACCTCGCGCTGGATCACCCGCTTCAACGGCCGGGCGCCGAAGGCCGGGTCGTAACCGAGGGCGGCCAGCTTGGCCTTGGCGTCGTCGGTCACGTGCAGGGCGATCCGCCGGGCGGCGAGGCGCTGGTGCAGGTGGCCGAGCTGGATGTCGACGATGGGGGCCAGGTCGGCCTCGGTGAGCTCCCGGAACCGGACGATGTCGTCGATGCGGTTCACGAACTCGGGACGCAGGTGGTCGCGCGGGTCGCCCGGCATGTTCGACGTCATGATCAGCACCGTGTTGGCGAAGTCGACCGTGCGACCCTGCCCGTCGGTGAGGCGCCCGTCGTCGAGCACCTGGAGCAGGATGTTGAACACGTCGGGGTGGGCCTTCTCGAGCTCGTCGAGCAGCACGACCGAGTACGGCCGGCGCCGGACGAGCTCGGTGAGCTGGCCGCCCTCCTCGTGGCCGACGTAGCCGGGAGGCGCACCGACCAGGCGGGACACGGAGTGCTTCTCCATGTACTCGCTCATGTCGATGCGGACCATGGCCCGCTCGTCGTCGAAGAGGAAGTCGGCCAGGGTGCGGGCCAGCTCGGTCTTGCCGACGCCGGTGGGGCCGAGGAACAGGAACGAGCCGATGGGGCGGTGCGGATCGGACAGGCCGGCCCGGCTGCGGCGGATCGCCTTGGCGACGGCCTCGACCGCCTCGTCCTGGCCGATGACCCGCTCGTGGAGGACCTCCTCCATGCGGACGAGCTTGGCCATCTCGCCCTCCATGAGCCGCGAGACGGGGACGCCGGTCCAGCGGGACACGATCTCGGCGACGTCCTCCTCGTCGACCTCCTCCTTCAGCATCCGTGACTCCGACTGCAGGTCGGCGAGGTGCTTGGTGGCGTCGTCGACCTGGCGCTCGAGCTCGGGGATCCGGCCGTAGCGGATCTCGGCGGCCTTCTCGAGGTCCTGCTCGCGCTCGAGGCGCTCGCGCAGGGTCTCCAGCTCCTCCTTCAACCCTCGGATCTCGCCGATGGCGTCCTTCTCCCGACCCCAGTGGGCGAGCATGCCGTCGCGCTCCTCGCGGAGGTTGGCGAGCTCCTGGTCGAGGTCTGCCAGGCGGGCCACCGACGGCGCGTCGGTCTCCTTGGCCAGGGCGACGTGCTCGATCTCGAGCTGGCGGATGCGCCGCTCGACCACGTCGATCTCCGTCGGAAGCGAGTCGATCTCGATGCGCAGCTTGGAGGCGGCCTCGTCGATGAGGTCGATGGCCTTGTCGGGCAGGAACCGCCCGGTCAGGTAGCGGTCGGAGAGCGTGGCGGCGGCGACCAGCGCGGCGTCCTGGATGCGCACGCCGTGGTGGACCTCGTAGCGCTCCTTCAGGCCGCGCAGGATGGCGACCGAGTCCTCGACCGAGGGCTCGCCGACGAAGACCTGCTGGAAGCGGCGCTCGAGGGCCGGGTCCTTCTCGACGTACTTGCGGAACTCGTCGAGGGTGGTGGCGCCGATCATGCGGAGCTCGCCGCGGGCGAGCATCGGCTTGAGCATGTCGCCGGCGCCGGTGGAGCCCTCGGACGCGCCGGCACCCACGACGGTGTGCATCTCGTCGATGAAGGTGATGACCTGGCCCTCGGAGTCGGTGATCTCCTTGAGGACGGCCTTGAGGCGCTCCTCGAACTCGCCGCGGTACTTGGCGCCGGCGACCATGGCCGACACGTCGAGGCTGACGACCTTCTTGTCCTTCAGCGTCTCGGGCACGTCGCCCTCGACGACGCGACGGGCGAGGCCCTCGACGATGGCGGTCTTGCCGACGCCGGGCTCGCCGATGAGGACCGGGTTGTTCTTGGTCCGGCGGGACAGCACCTGGATGACCCGGCGGATCTCCTCGTCCCGGCCGATGACCGGGTCGAGCTTGCCGGCGCGGGCGGCGGCGGTGAGGTCACGGCCGTACTTCTCGAGCGCCTGGTACTGGTCCTCGGGGTTCTGGCTGGTCACCCGGTGCGACCCGCGGACCTCGCGCATGCCGCCGAGCAGCTCGTCCTTGGAGAGGCCCAGCTTCTCGGTGAGGCCGAGCAGCAGGTGCTCGACGGACAGGTACTCGTCGCCGAGCTCGGTCTTGGCCGCCTCGGCCGTCGACATGACGGTGGACAGCTCACGGGACAGGCGGGGGTCGGAGCCGCCGTAGGCCTTGGGCAGCTTGGCCACGGCCTCGTCCGCCGAGTTCCGCACGGAGCGGTGGTCGACGCCCACCTTCTCCAGGATCGGCAGGGCGATGCCGCCGTCTGTCTGGCGCAGCAGGGCGGCCAGGAGGTGGTCAGCCGTGACCTCGGGGTTGTTCAGCGACTTGGCCTGCTCGACGGCGGCAGAGAACGCTTCCTGGGTCTTCAGGGTCCACTTGTTCGGGTCCAACGCCATGCCCGCAGTCTACTCCCGCTCAGGAAACCTGACAACGCCCCACTCAACTCTGGTGGTTCACCGTTCCGGCAGGTCGACGCGCCCGAAGATCGTCAGCTCCTGGTGCAGCGGGACGAGATCGCGCCGGTACTGGCGGTGCGTCGATTCGACGGCCTCGCCAACCGCCCGACGGGCCTCGGCCAGCTCGTCGCGGAGCGCCTCCAGCTCGGCCTCGAGGGCGAGCACCTTCTTCACGCCAGCGAGGTTGAGTCCCTCGTCGGTGAGCTCGGAGATGCGGCGGAGCTGTTCGATGTCGGCGTCGGAGTAGCGGCGGCTGCCGCCGCTGGTGCGAGCCGGGTCGACCAGGCCCTTGCGCTCGTAGATGCGCAGGGTCTGGGGGTGGACGCCGGCCAGCTCGGCCGCCACGGAGATGACGTAGACGGCCCGTGCGTGGAAGCGGCCCTGCGGTTGCGGTTCGATCGACATGGTCCTCCTCCCGGTCAGACGCCCAGGTGCTTGCGGGGTGATTCGGTCTCGAGCGAGGCCAGCGTCTCGATGGCCTTGCGCTCCTCCTTGGAGAGGTTCGCCGGCACCGCGACCTCGATGGTCACGAGCAGCGAACCGGTCTTGCCGTTGCGGGCCACCCCCTTGCCGGCCACCCGGAACACCTTGCCCGACTTGGTGCCGGCGGGCACGCGGATCTTCACCGGTTCGTCCAGCGTGGGGACCTCGATGTCGGCGCCGAGGGCGGCCTCGGCGTAGGTGACCGGCACGGTGAGGGTGAGGTCGTCGCCGGAGCGGCCGAACAGGCGGTGGGGGGCGACGTGGACGATGACGTGGAGGTCGCCGGTGGGTCCGCCGTTGCGACCCGGCGCCCCCCGGCCCTTGAGCCGGATGCGCTGGCCGTCCTGCACGCCGGCGGGGACGCGGACCTTCACCTCTCGGGGCCGGTGCTCCACGCCGCTGCCCCGGCAGTTGCTGCACGGCGTCTCGACGATGGTGCCCCGGCCCTGGCAGGTGGGGCAGGGCTGCGAGAAGGAGAAGAACCCCTGGTTGTCGTCGAGCACGCCCCGCCCGCCGCAGTTCGTGCACACCAGCGGTGAGGTCCCGGGCTCGGCGCCGTTGCCGGCGCAGCGGGAGCAGGCCGCCTCGGAGGTCAGGTGGACCGCGGTGGTGACGCCGGTGACCGCGTCCTCGAAGGAGAGGTGCAGCTCGGCCTGGAGGTCGGCGCCCCGCTGGGGGCCGGTCCCCC
>CAZCJT010000308.1:0-3794 GCA_964498565.1 uncultured Acidimicrobiaceae bacterium | reverse complement strand
CCCCGAGCTCGAGGTCGAGCCGCTCGACTCCGAGCCGGTCCTACCCGCGGACGCCGACGGGGCGACGGAGTACGAGCGCCCCGAGGTGAACGCCGGCACGATCCGCGACCTGCTCGCCCGCGACCCGGAGCGCGCGTCGGCGATGCTCCGCGAGCTCGTGGCCGACCCCGAGGTCCTCGCCGCCCTCGACGTGCCCCCCCCGCTGCGCGCGATGGTGGCGGGCATGATGGGAGGTGCACGGTGATCGGCATCCTCGGCACCCTCGCCGAGCACTACGGGGCGACGCGGTGCGCGTCGGTCGAGCTCCACGGGTACTTCGTCGGCTACCTCGCCCGCGTGTACCGGGTCGCGTCCGAGCGGGCCGAGGTCCACGCGGACTTCGGCGACGTCGCCGACCTCGAGACGCGCGCCCGCTACGAGGGGAGCATGGTCGCCCTGGTCGCGCTCGCCGTCGAGCATCCTCGGTTCGCTCGCGAGCTGCGGAAGCGCCTCCCCGAGCTCGATCGGCTCCTCGCCCTCCTCGCCCGGAACGAGGGCGCCGGGCGGCCGGTGAGGAGCCCGCCGCCGCATCGGGTCGAGCCCGGTCGGTCCGGACCGGTGCTCGTGGACCCCAGCGCCGTTTACATTCCGTGGGAAAATGCCGGTGGGCCCGACGAGTGCGCGCACGGCCGGGCGGCTGGGGTCCCGTGCCCCGAGTGCCAGGCGGACGAGGTGGCCGGGGAACACCCGGGGAACACCACGGCACCGAACACGCTCCAACCCGCAGTCACGGTGACAGGTGCGACGACGCGGTAACAAGGTGTGAGCGTCACTTGCGACGGTCGATCCCCCACCGTGAAGTGCGGGATGCCTTCCCATGATCCGCCGCCATTCATCGCTATAGCGCAGGTGATCCCGGCGTGATCCCCTCCGGTGTTCCCTCACCGGGGAACGCCGGGGGAACAACTGCGCGGGACGCGGCGCCGATCCGGGGGACCAGGTCGACGGTGGACCGCAACTCGAACGCCACCGCCGGGTCCACGTAGGCGTCCGCCGCGCCGCGGATCGAGTGCCCGATGAGGTGCTCGACGTGGAGGAAGGGCGCCCCGAGGGCCAGGAGGCCGCTCTCGTAGCCCTTGCGGAAGGCGTGGTGAGGGTGGGCCTTCCAGACCTCCTCGCGCACCCCTGCGCGGCGCCAGGCGCGGGCGAGGTCGCGTCCCCTCGCCTCCCGTGCCCTCGGTCCGTCGTGGCGCCCACAGGGCACCAGGAAGCCCACGCGCTCACCCCAGGTGGAGACCTCCTCGACCAGGTGGAGCGGGACCGGGACCACCCGCCCGCGCTTCTCCTGGCGGCTCTTCCCGAGCTCGGGGCGGATCCGCAGCTCGGCGCGCTCGAGGTCGAGGTCGGACCACAGGAGCCGCATCCCCTGGTCAACGCGCAGGCCCGTGTACCGGAGCACGGTCGCGAGCTGCCGTTGCCACCCAGCCGCGGCGCCCACGCAGCGGTCCATCTCCTCCCAGGTCGGCGCGATCGTCCTCGCCGCCGGCTCCGCCGGGAGCTCCTCGAGCACCGACCGGGGCCTCGGCACCCCGGCGAAGCGGTCGTCGTGCCGCCATGCCCACGACCAGAACAGCTCGACCGTCGCGACGTACTTCCGCGCCGTCGACCTCGTCCTCGGCCTGCCGTGCCGTCCGGTGTCGCCGAGGAGCCAGTCGAAGAACGCCTCGAGGAGGCGGGCCTCGAGCACCGACACCGACCACCGCTTGCGGCGCTCGGTGCCGTGGAGCCACTCCACGAAGAGATCGAGGTGCCCGGCGTACTGCTCGGCCGTCCTCGGCGCGAGGCGCCGCGCCGCGCCGCGGGTGAACTCCTCCATCACTTCGTCGAGGTCGCTGTCCTGGCGATCTGCTTCAGCTTCCCACCGTTGGCCCGCGGCCGTCGCCCGGTCGATCTCGGCCTTGAGGCGCTCGGCGGTGCGTCGGTCGGGGCACCGTCGGGAGCGGTGCGTGCTGCCCTCTCGCCAGCGGACGATCCAGCCCGCGCGGCCTTCCTTCTGGTGGATCGACGCCACTCGGACACCTCCTCGACCCAGCGGTCGACCTGGTCGATCCTCCAGCGGTAGCAGGGGCGACGGCTCGACCCGACGTCGACCCACGGGCGCCGGATCCCCGCCTCCTCGCCGTCAGCCATCATCGCGCGGAGCGTCTGCGGTCCGATGGCGAGCTCGTCGAGGATCTCGGAGTGCGAGGCGTAGCGGGCGGTCATCGCCCCTCCACCGTCATCGGCATGACCGTGAGCGTCAGGTCTGAGACCCCGATCCCCACCACGCCGGGGAGGTCGATACGGATCGGCGACCGGCTGTCCTCCGGCCAGCGGATCCGCGCCGGGGTGCGGCACTTCTCGTGCCCCATGATCCGCAGCACCCTCACCACCCGGTCCAGCATCAGCGACGAGAGCCCCACAAGGCCCGCGGCGTGTTCGACAGGCTCACGAGGCGGGCGGATGCCGAGCAGCCCGTCGATGGTCATGTGCATGGGGCTCCGCGGCATCGACGTGGCGAGGTAGTACCCGCGGGACTTCACACGCTCGGCCACCTCTACGACGGACAGCACGCCGTCGCCTGTCGTCGCCTCGCCCTTCGGGTACCAGTTGGCGGTGAGGAGCACGTGCCCGTCGGTGGCCGCGAACGTGTACCGATCCCCGGCTCCCCGGTAGTACACCACGTCCATGCCGACCCGGCCGGTGTCGGTGAAGATGAGGAGCGCGCGGGCAAGGGGGAGAGCCAGCGCGCCGGGCTCGGAGGAGATGGGGAGCGGCATCTACTTGCCCTCCTCGAGCTCGGGGATGCTCCACCTGGCCGACGCGCCCCGCCCCTTCTTCACGAGCTCCTTGATCTCGGGTAGGAGCTGCTTCACCCTTGATTTCGGCATCCCCGTGTAGGTGACGAACTCGAAGAGGGTAGACGGGCCGTGCTCACGGACCATCGCCACGAGCTCGGCGCGCACCGCCGCGTCGGCTGCCTCGTTGAGGCGCCGCCACTTCTCGCAGTGCTCGCCGTACACCGACCGGATGGAGGCGATCTTGCCGCCCTCTTTCCGTGAGATCAGGTCGAGGAAGCACACCGGCTCACCGCCGCCGAACACCGGCCGCTGCCAGATGCGCACCCGGCGGTGCCGCTCGAGGAGCTTGCGCGCGAGGGTGGCCGCCTTCCCGGCCGGGTGGGAGCCGTGGCAGACCCAGCCGCGCCGCTCGCTGGCCCACACCTGTCCGATCGGCGATTCTGACGCGTTCACGCCGCCACCCGCAGCGCGTCGCGCTGTCCGAGTGCGTAGGCGATCCGAGCCTCGAGCCCGCCGACCTCGAGGACCCCGCACCGGTCGAGGAGCGCCGCGCACCGCGCGACCATCGCCGCGTCGCCCGTGGCCGGCGGCGACGGCTTCCGCTCGTGCTCCCTCCAGAGCTGGGCGTCGGTCCACACCTGGCGGACGACCCTCCCATAGTCCTCGGCGCCACCCAGCCAGGGGTCGAGTTCGAGGGCCTTGTTGATGGCGGCGATGATCCGCTCACCGCCCGCAGCGTCCTCTCGCGTCTCGTCGAGCTCGGCGGTGAGGCGGCCGATCGCCGCCTGCATCTCGTTCTCGGAGGCGAGGCACCGGGCCTTGTGCTCAAAGAGCTCGCGGCGGGCCGATCTGGCGCCGCGCGCGTCGTCGGCGAGCTCGCGGACGGCGTCGACCACACCGAGGCACGCCGCGGGTCTCCCGCGCACCTCGTCGCAGATCCGGACGACCTCGGCGATGGCCTGGCGCGCCTCCTCG
>CAZCJT010000307.1:0-3798 GCA_964498565.1 uncultured Acidimicrobiaceae bacterium | reverse complement strand
GTGCCGATGGGGGCGCCGTGACGAACCTGTCCCAGAAGAACCTCACCAAAGGCGTCGAGTGGAGTCGCTCCGGGCAACGGACGCCGGGCTGCTGACTCTGGGGAACCAGGGCGCCCTCAAAGCGACAGACCGAAGTCCCGCTCCTGGCGTCGGGCCAGTTGCCGGTGGATGACCTCTTCCGCCTGGTCGAGGACGATGTTCCACTCATCGGGTCCTGCGTCAGTGAGCCGGCCGAGGGGGAGGCTGTCGGCCACCGTGATGAGTCGGTCGTTCGGAATCGGGGTGGGCCGGCCGAGTTCGTTCCAGCGCCGCTCCAGCAGCGACAGCTCACTCTCCGGCTCAGCGGCGGGTGGGGCGTCGGGGCGCTGCTCGATGCGGAGGGCGAGGCCGGCCCAGGCGGCCCTGCCGGGCCCGGGTTCGGGGAGCGGTCCGAGCTCGTCGGCGAGGTGGTCGGGCGGGGGACGGTCACCTCGGTAGATGGCGGTGATCGTCTCCCGATGGTGGTCCTCGAGCGCCGTGGTGAGGATCTGGTGGGGGTCGGGCTGTGAGATGTCGTCGGCAAGGGTGTGGACCGCCTGGCGGAGCCGTTGGAGGCCGTAGGCGAGCGGGTCCCCCTCGACGGCGGCGGACACGACGGTTTCGGCCCAGTGACGGTCGAGCCGGTCATCGATGTCGGCGATGGCGTCGTGACGCCACGCGTTGGCGTGCTCCCACCGCTCCCGCTTCGATTGCGCGAGGCGAGCGGTGGCGAGCTGGCTCCGGGCATCGCGTAGCTGCTGCTGCGTGTCGTCGAGCCGCTCGAGGGCACGATTTCGCTCGTTGACCGCTCGGCGGTGGGTTTCTCGCTTGTCCCGGCTCAGACGGGGGCCGCTGGTCTGGCGGGCCACCCGTTCCCAGTGCTGGATCGTGTCGTGCTGGGTGTGGGCAGCTGCGGTGAGCGTGCCGATCCGGTGCGCCAGCTGGTCGACCTCGACCCGCCGGTCGGGCGGCCCGGTCCCGAGCGCAATCTCGTGCTCGTCGCGCTCGGCGCGGAGTTGGCGGTCGAGGACATTGGGGTCGTCCCAGGCGGCGAAGGCGATGTCGGGCTGACGAGCCGCAGCTGCGAGGACAACCTCGTCGGGACCGCGATCGTCGGCGACGACGTTGCCGTGGACTTCGAGGTCGGGTTCGGCGGCGGTGTTCCAGGTGTGGGTGGGCTGGCGGCCCCGTGACTGGCCGACGTAAAGGGTGTGGCGGTCGATGTTGGGAGTGGCGAGGAGGTGGGCGTGGTCCCAGGTGTCGCCCTGGGCGCCGTCGATCGTCCGGGCCCACGCGTGCGAGAGGTTCGAGCTCCCATCTGGACGAGTGCCGGCGACGAAGCTGGCGGGGAGTTCGATGATGGGGCCGTCGTCGAGCATGGCGATGAGCCCGCCGGTCGGGGTGACGTCGACGACGGTGGCGGTGGTCCCGTTGGTGAGCCGACGACGGTCCAGGTAGGTGTTGGCGTGGACGAGGATCCGGTCGCCGGCCGCGTAGCGGCGGTCCTCGGGTCCCCAGCCAGGACCGGTCGTGTGGGGGCCGCGGATGTGGCCGGCGTCGCGCAGTCGGGTGCGGATGCGGTCGGCGAGATCTTCGCAGTCGGCGTGGGAGACGGCGAGCACGGCGACCTCGTGGGTGCCGTGGATGGTGAGGTCGGCGACGGCGGCGTCGGCGAGCTTGTCCCGGGTCTCGTCCGGGGTCGCAGCGTGGTGTTCCCAGCCGTGGTCGGCGCGGATGGTTTGGCTGTCGGCGAGTTGGCCGGTGCGGTAGGTGGCGAGGGCCTTCTGTTCGGCGAGGTCGAGCTGGCGGCGGTTGACGGTCAGCTCGGCGGCGGCCACTTCGCCAGCCTGGTCGAGGCGGGCGAGTTCGGCGGCGAGTCCGCCGGGTTTGACCGATCGGCCCTGGTCGGCGTCGCCGAGGCACCACAGCTGCGCTCCGGGTGCTGCAGTGACGGAGCGGAGGATGGCGGCGGCGTCGCGGGTAGAGACCTGGGACACCTCGTCGAGGACCACCACGGCGTGGTCGGGCAGGGGCGTGTCATCGAGGCGCCAGCGAGCGATGGTCGAAGCGTCAAGACCGACGGCTCGGAGTTCGGCGACGGCCTTGTTCGTCGCGGCGAGCGCGATCACCGGTCGGCCGGTGGCCTCAGCGATCTCGGCCGCGGTGACGGTGAGGGCGGTCTTGCCGTGCCCGGCAGCGGCGAGGACGACCCGCAGCGCCGGTCCATCGTCGGCAAGGAGACGGACCGCGTTTACTTGGTCGTCGCCGAGCGGGACGACGGACTGCTCGATGGCGCGGTCGACCAGCGCCGAAGGTGCGCCCGGCACGGTGGTGGCCCGGAGTTGGTCGAGATCGACCAGCACCCGATCCTCCAGGGCGCGATGTTCGACGGTCGACCACTGCGGGGGCTTGCGCCGGCGGGTGTTCGTCGGGGTGGCGAGACGGACGACGAGATCCGAGGCCAGGAACTCGTCGGCGAGGGTTTCGATCTCGCCGGTGGTCCACCGCCCTGCGGAGAGGGCGGCGACGCGCTCGACGACCTGCGCATGCCCGAACCGAGCCTTGGTGGCACACATCCCGCTGTCGGGGTCGACCAGCGCGGCGAACACACCGACCTGGTCGACGAGGGGTTCGTGTGATGTCTGGTGCCGCACCGTCCGCAGGAGGTTCCGGCCGGGGGTGATGCCGGCTCGTGCCGCCTCGTCCGCCCACCGTTCCCGCAGCGCCTCGGGCGTCAGCTCCTTGTTCTTGCGCTCGCGGGTGGCAAGCGAAGCCCGGTCATCAGCCTTCATCCGGTCCTTGGCGGTGACGGCTTCGGGGCCGGCCTCGAGCACGGCCTCGATGGCGACGGTGCGCTTGGAGAACGCCCGCAGCTGGGCCCGGTCGAAGCCGACCATCTCCCGGCACCCATTCCGATCCGGACCCCAGCTGACTCCCAGTTCGTTGGTGAGGAGGCGTTGGAGCTCGGCCTGGAACACGGTGCCGGAGGCCTTGAGCCATTCGTGGATCGGGGATGCGTCGATGGCGACGTGGCTGCCGTCGGCCCGCTGCACCAGGTTGGGCACGAGGCAGTGGACGTGGAGTTGGGGGTCGCCGGCCCGGCTGGTCCGATGGGTGAACTGGGCCACTGCGAGACCTGCGGTGTCGACCTGGCGGCGGATGCCGTTGACCTGCCGGCGGGCCACGGCGGCATGGGCTTCGAGAAAGTCGAGCGCGACCGTGGAGGCCTCGGCGACGGCGATCGACACCGCCGCGGTGGATGCTTCGTCGCCGAAGGCCCACAGGAGCGACACCGATTTCGGGGCCGACAGGGTCAGATCGATCGCCTTCACCACCCGTTCCTTGTTGCCGGCCAGGAGGTCCTCGCCGGTGGTGGGGTGGTGGCCTTCGACCATGGCTCGCAGCACGTCGGCCTCGACGACGCCGGCCAGGCCGAGCTGTTCGGCCCAGCGGCCGTGCCACACCCCGGGCGCCTCCCCGGCGCCCATGAAGTAGTCCTCGACCCCGTCGGCGACCGAGCGCAGCAGGTACTCGGCGCCCCGGAGCTTGGTGATCGTCATCACCGCCCGATCACCGCCTCGCGCCCGGTCCCCGGGACGACGTCCGGGACCTCCGGGACGACGTCCCGGCGAGCCACCCCGCAGGGGTGGCAAGTGTCTGCCACTTCGTTGTTCGGGTTCGGGAGACCGGTGTTGGGCACGGTCAGCTCCGGGTCGGAGTGTCGAACAGGTCGAGCTGCTCGTCGCAGTGACGGGCTCGACTTCGACGTCGAGGGCGAGG
>CAZCJT010000306.1:0-3814 GCA_964498565.1 uncultured Acidimicrobiaceae bacterium | reverse complement strand
CGCATGCTGACCGGCACCGAGCCGGCGCCGGCCGAGGCGCGGGCGGTCGAGCAGTACCTCATCCTCGGCCTCGACCACGGCTTCAACGCCTCCACGTTCACGGCCCGGGTGGTCACGTCGACCGGGACCGATCTGGGTTCGGCGCTGGTTGCCGCGCTGGGCGCCCTCATCGGGCCGCTGCACGGCGGTGCTCCGAGCCGCTCGCTCGACACCCTCGACGCCATCGGGTCCCCGGATCGGGCACGCGAGTGGGTGCGGGCGACGGTGGCGGCGGGCGGCCGCATCATGGGCTTCGGTCACGCCGTGTACCGCACGGCGGACCCCCGCTGCGTGCTCCTGCGGGAGATCGCCCTCGGTCTCGGCGGCGACCTGCCCGAGCGGGCCGTGGCCGTGGAGCGTGAGGTGGAGGCGGCGCTGGAGGAGCTGAAGCCGGGCCGGGGCCTCAAGGCCAACGTCGAGTGGTACGCCGCCGTGGTGATGGCCGCGTGCGGGATGGACCGTTCGCTGTTCACCCCGACCTTCGCCGCCAGCCGGGTGATCGGCTGGTGCGCCCACGCCCTGGAGCAGGCGGCGGACGGCAGGTTGATCCGGCCGAGCAGCCGCTACGTGGGTCCGGCTGCGCCGGCGCCGATCCCACCTCGATGAGTGAGGCGCCGGCGCAGCCTGTGCTGGGGATCAGCCCGGTGCGTGCGCCTGGTGGTCGTCGGCGTCGTCGCGGCGGGCCGCCTCCTCGGAGGTGAGGCCCTCCGGCGGGATGTCGCCGTCCTCGAAGTAGGCGGGGACGTCGTCGTCGTCGACCATGTCGAGGCCGGGGTTGTCAGCCAGACGACCCCGGATCGCGTCGACCCGATCCTGGATCTGGTCGAGCTCGCTGTCGGTCTGATCGGTGGCCATGGGTGCCTCCTGGTGTGGTGGGGCGTCTGGCCCGGTCCCTTCCCGAGGGTCCCGCGCCCCATGCCCCGCCAGAGGCGTCCTCGCTCAGCGGGCGGCGTCGATGATGCGGTTGAACGTGGCGCTCGGGCGCATCGCCTCGTCGAGGCGGGACCGGTCGGCGAAGTAGTAGCCGCCGGTGTCGACCGGATGGCCCTGCGCGCCGTTCAGCTCGTCGAGGATGGTCTGCTCCTGCTCGGACAGCGCCTGGGCCAGCGGGGCGAACCGCTCGGCCAGGTCGGGGTCGGCGGTCTGCTCGGCCAGGGCCTCGGCCCAGTAGCGGGCCAGGTAGTAGTGGCTGCCCCGGTTGTCGAGCTCGCCGACCTTGCGCGACGGGCCCTTGCCGTTCTGGAGGAGGGCGCCGGTGGCGGCGTCGAGCGTGTCGGCCAGCACCCGGGCCCGCGGCTTGTCGAAGCGGTCAGCCAGGTGCTCGAAGGACACGGCCAGGGCGAGGAACTCGCCGAGGGAGTCCCAGCGCAGGTGGTTCTCCTTGGTGAACTGCTGGACGTGCTTCGGGGCCGAGCCGCCGGCGCCGGTCTCGAACAGGCCGCCGCCGTCCATCAGCGGCACGATCGACAGCATCTTGGCGCTGGTGCCGACCTCGAGGATGGGGAACAGGTCGGTGAGGTAGTCGCGCAGGACGTTGCCGGTGACCGAGATGGTGTCCTCGCCCCGCCGGATCCGCTCGAGGGAGTACGTGGTGGCCGAGGCCGGGTCCATGATCTCGATGGTGAGCCCATCGGTGTCGTGCTCGCCGAGGTAGGCGCGGACCTTCTGGATCAGCTGGGCGTCGTGGGCGCGGTCCTCGTCGAGCCAGAACACGGCGGGGGAGCCGGTGGCGCGGGCGCGGGTGACGGCCAGCTTCACCCAGTCGCGGATGGCGGCGTCCTTCGCCGTGCACATGCGCCAGATGTCGCCAGCCTCGACCCGGTGCTCCATGAGGGTGGTCCCCGAGCCGTCGACGACCCGGACCGTACCGGCGGCCGGGATCTCGAATGTCTTGTCGTGGCTGCCGTACTCCTCGGCCTTCTGGGCCATCAGGCCGACGTTGGGGACGGTGCCCATCGTCCGCGGATCGAGGGCGCCGTTGGCCTTGTGGTCGTCGACGACGGCTTGGTAGACGCCGGCGTAGGACGAGTCGGGGATGGTGGCCTTGGTGTCCTGCAGCTCGCCGGCCGGGTTCCACATCTTCCCCGAGTCGCGGATCATCGGCGGCATGGACGCGTCGATGATGACGTCGGAGGGGACGTGCAGGTTGGTGATGCCGCGGTCGGAGTCGACCATGGCCAGGTCGGGTCCGGCCTTGAGGGCGTTCGCGATGGCGGTCTGCACGGCGAGCTTCGTGTCGCCATCGAGGCGCTCCACGGCGGCGAGGACGTCGCCCAGGCCGTCGCGGGGGTTGGCGCCCGCGGCCCGCAGCGCGTCGCCGTGCTGGGCGAACACGTCGGCGAAGTACACCTCCACGGCGTGGCCGAAGATGATCGGGTCGGAGACCTTCATCATCGTGGCCTTGAGGTGGAGGGAGAACAGCACCCCACGGGCGTCGGCGTCGGCGATCTGGCCGGCCAGGAAGGTGCGCAGCCGGGCCGCGCTCATGAAGGTGGCGTCGACGACCTCGCCGGCCAGCACCGCGATGCCGTCCTTGAGCACCGTCTCGTCGCCGCCGTCGGCGACGTGGACGATGCGGAGGGCGTCGTCGGCGGCGATGGTCACCGACTGCTCGTTCGAGCGGAAGTCGCCCTCGCCCATGGTGGACACGTGGGTCTTCGAGTCGGCCGACCACTCGCCCATGCGGTGCGGGTTCTTGCGGGCGAACTCCTTGACCGCCTTCGGCGCCCGGCGGTCCGAGTTGCCCTCTCGCAACACCGGGTTCACCGCGCTGCCCTTCACCGAGTCGTACCGGTCGCGGATGGCCCGGTCCTCGTCGGTCTGGGGGTCCTCCGGGTAGTCGGGGAGCGCGTAGCCCTTGTCCTGGAGCTCCTTGATGGCCGCCTTCATCTGGGGGATGGACGCCGAGATGTTGGGCAGCTTGATGATGTTGGCCTCGGGCGTCTTGGCCAGCTGACCCAGCTCGGCGAGGGCGTCGGGGACCCGCTGGTCCTCGGTGAGCACGTCCGGGAAGACGGCCAGGATGCGGGCGGCGAGGGAGATGTCGCGGGTCTCGACCTCGACCCCGGCGGCGCTGGCGAAGGTCTCGATGATCGGCAGCAGCGAGTGCGTGGCGAGCGCCGGCGCCTCGTCGGTGTAGGTGTAGATGATCTTCGGGGTCGCGTTGCTCATGGGCTCTTCCGTCGGTGGACGTCTGGGTGCGGCCGAGCGGCCGCAACGTGGGTGGAGGCTACCCAGCCCTTCCGGGGCCGATGCCACCACCGGGCGTCACCGGAGTGGCAGTGTCGGGGCCGGTGGCACGGCAGCAGGACACGCAGCGCGAGGGGATCGTGCTCGACGACGGGACGTGGGTCGACGTCGGCCGCGACGGCCGGTGGCACCCCTCGCCGGGCGAGCGGACGCGCGCCGCCGTGATCCTGGGCGTCCTCCTCGGCGTCCTCGCCATGCTGGCCCTCGTGCTGTCCGTGGGCGGTGACGACGACCCGGACGAGGACGTGGCCTCGACCGACGAGTCGACGTCCACCACCTCGGCCACGGTCGTCACGACCACGACCACCCAGCCTCCCGACCCCTCGTCCGTCGGCGGCCGACCCGCCTCCGTCCACTGCGTCGGCGACGACCGCGGCGGGGCCGAGCTGCGCGAGCGCGACACCACGGCCGTGCTGGTCCTGAACGCCACCAGCCGCACCGGCCACGCGGCGAAGATCGTCGAGCGGCTCGAGGCCCTCGGCTACGAGACCACCGTCCCCGGCAACGGCGGTCGCCTGCGCGCGTC
>CAZCJT010000305.1:0-3814 GCA_964498565.1 uncultured Acidimicrobiaceae bacterium | reverse complement strand
CGGCGGTGTCGCCGGGCGCTTCCGCCGCCGCAACGACGGCGTCGGAGGCCTGTGAATCGGCTCAGCTGATGCGGCCGGCGACCAGCGGGTGAGGCTCGACCCGGTCGTCCCCGATGTGGATGGCGCCGTCCAGGGCAGCCAGCGCACCGCTGAAGCGGTCGGGATCGTCGGCGTGCAGCACGAGCACCGGATCGCCGGTCGACACCCGGTCGCCGACCTTGGCCTCGACGAGGGCGCCGGCGCCGTAGGAGATGGCGTCGTCCTTTCGGGCCCGGCCGGCGCCGAGGCGCCACACCGCGATGCCGACCGCCTTGCAGTCCATGCGCTGGAGCCAGCCGTCGCGCTCGGCCACCACCACCTGGGTGTGGGCGGCCGTGGGCAGCGGCACGGAGAGATCTCCGCCCTGCGCGGCGACGATCCGCTCGAAGACCTCCATGGCCCGGCCGTCGTCCAGGGCCGGCTCCGGGTCGACGTCGAGGCCGGCGAGGGCGAGCATCTCGCGGGCGAGGGCGAGGGTCAGCTGGCGGACGTCGTCGGGACCCCGGCCGGCCAGGAGGTCGAGGGACTCCCGGACCTCGAGCGCGTTGCCGGCGGCCCGCCCGAGAGGCTGGTCCATGTCGGTGAGCAGGGCGACGGTGTCCACCCCGTTGCGCTTGCCGATGCCCACCATCGTCTCGGCCAGGACGCGGGTGGCGACATCGTCGGCCAGGAACGATCCCGACCCGAGCTTCACGTCGAGGACCAGGCCGCGCGTGCCCTCGGCGATCTTCTTGGACATGATCGAGCTCGCGATGAGCGGGATGGACTCGACCGTGGCGGTCACGTCGCGCAGGGCGTACAGCTTCCGGTCGGCGGGCGCGATGTCGCCGCTGGCGCCGGCGATGACGCCACCGACCTCGGCGAGCACCTGGCGGTAGCGGTCGGCGGACAGCACCGACTGGAACCCGGCGATGGCTTCGAGCTTGTCGAGCGTGCCGCCGGTGTGGCCCAGGCCACGGCCGGCGAGCTGGGGCACGGCGGCTCCGCACGCGGCGACCAGCGGGACGAGGACGAGCGACACCTTGTCGCCGACGCCGCCGGTGCTGTGCTTGTCGACGGTGGGTCGATCGAGGAACGACAGGTCGGCGCGCTCGCCGGTGTCGATCATCGCCGCCGTCCAAGTGGCCAGCTCCTCGGGCTCCATGCCGCGCCACACGATGGCCATCAGCAGCGCCGATGCCTGCTCGTCCGCGATCGTGCCGGCGGTGTAGCCGTCGATGAAGAAGTGGATCTGCTCGGTGCTGAGCGTGCCGCCGTCGCGCTTGGTGCGCAGCACGTCGAGGATGTCGGTGGCCACGAGGGGCTCCTCAGGTCAGGTCGTCGGGGCCGAACGCGCCGGGGAGCCACTGGTCCATCGGCCGCTCGTTGACCGGCATCGACCCGCCGCCCATCTCGTGCAGCAGCTGGCGGCACCGGCCGCAAGGCGAGAGGTCAGTGCCAGCCGGGTCGGTCACGGCGACGGCGACGAGGTCGCCCCGGCCACCGCCGCCGGCGACGAGCACGCCCACCAGTGCCGTCTCGGCGCAGATGCCGGCGACGTAGCTGGCGTTCTCCACGTTGGCCGCGCTGATGGTCGTGCCGTCGCGCAGCAGGGCGGCGGCGCCGACGGGGAAGTGCGAGTAGGGCGAGTAGGAGCGGCCGGCGGCGGCGGTCGCCGCGGTGCGCAAGGCCACCCAGTCGACGGCGGTCATCGGCTGCGCTGGAACGACTTGCCGACGGCGGCCGGCGGGATGGCCCGTCCGATCAGCCCGGCCACCACGACGATGGTGACGACGAAGGGCAGCGACTGCCAGAACTCGCTGGGCACCTCGAAGTCGCCGACCTCGACGCCCAGGATCTGGAGGCGGGAGCCGAGGGCGCGGGTGAAGCCGAAGAGCATCGCCCCACCGAAGGCGGTCCAGGGTCGCCACTTGCCGAAGATCAGGGCGGCGAGGGCGATGAACCCGGTGCCGTTGGTCATGTTGTCCTGGAACCCGCCCTGGGACTCCATGGAGAACCACGCCCCGCCCAGGCCGGCGATGAGCCCGCCGATGATCACGGCGAGGTAGCGGGTCCGGATGACGTCGATGCCCACCGTCTCGGCGGCGGTCGGGTGCTCGCCGACCGAACGGACCCGCAAGCCGAAGGGGGTGCGGAACATCACCCACCAGCTGGCGAGCACGACGACGAACATGGCGAAGAAGATGGGCCGGGCCGTGAACAGCTGCGGTCCGAGGATCGGGATCGACGACAGCAGCGGCAGCCCGATCGCCTCGGTGGGCACGCCGGAGGTGACGCCCGAGGGGACGATGACCTCCGATCGGAGGAAGCCGGTGACGCCCAGGGCCAGCAGGTTGATGACCACGCCGGAGATGATCTGGTCGACCCGGAAGGTCACCGACATGAGGGCGTGGAGCGCGGCGATGGCGCCACCGGTGAGCACGGCGACGCCGATGGACGCCCACAACCACGGTGTGGAGTTGGCGTCGCCGGCGACGGCGTAGACCATGAAGCCGACGCCGGCGGAGCCCAGCATCATCCCCTCGATGCCGATGTTGACCACGCCGGAGCGCTCGGACCACAGCCCGGCCATGGCGCCGAGGGCGATGGGCGTGCCCAGGCTGAGCGACTCGACCAGCAGCTGGGTGACGTTGGTGCTGCTGGTGTCGGACAGCGCCAGCGCCACCACCACGACCAGCGGGAAGAAGAGGATGCCGCTGACGGCCAGGGCGACGCGGGTCCAGCGCGTGCCGTCGCGCTCGACGAGGCTGACCGCGGCGGTGAGCAGGTAGACGGCTCCGATGGCGGCGATGGCGGTGGACGCCGGGAAGGTGATGTCGAGGGGGTCGGGCGGCGGCTCGAAGCCGAACGTGCGGTCGTCGGCGGTGACGTTGGGAGCCACGTAGGCGACCAGCGCGAGTCCGAGGACTCCCAGCACGATGGCGATGGTCTGCAGGTGGTCGAGCTGCAAGCGCCGGCGGCTGGTGGTCTCGCTCACTGCCCGCCCCATCCCGATGCCAGATCTGTGGTCTCCAGCGCGCTGTGGCGAGTCTTGCGGAGCCGGAACACGGTGCGGACGATGACGTCGGCGGCCACGAAGAGGAGCACCAGCGCCTGGACGATGCGCACGACGTCGATCGACAGCCCGACCTCCTGCTGCATCAGGCCGGCGCCGCTGAGCATCGAGCCCCACAGGACGGCGGCGGGCACGATGGCGAGCGGGTTGGCCCGGGCGAGCAGGGCGATGGCGATCGAGTCGAAGCCGATGCTGACGAACACGCCGGGGGAGAGGTAGCCGGCGGTGCCGCTGATCTCGCCGGCGCCGGCGAGCCCGGCGAACGCGCCCGACACCGCCATGGCGATGAGGATCGTGCGACCGACGGCCATGCCGGCGTAGCGGGCCGCGTCGGTGTTGGTGCCCACGGTGCGGACCTCGAAGCCGAAGGTCGTGCGCTGGAGGACGAAGCGGACCAGGATCGCCAGGGCCACCATGACGAGGAAGCCCCAGTGCAGTGGAGGCTGGGAGTCGACGAGCTGGGGCAGCCGGGCGCTGCCGTCGATGGTGGCGGTGCGGGGCACCGTGGCGCCGGGGTCGCGGAGGATGACGGGGTCCTGGCTGCTCACCAGCCAGCGCACGTACAACAGCGCGATGGCGTTGAGCATGATCGTGACGATCACCTCGTGCGCGCCGGTGCGGGCCTTCAGCGCGCCGGGGATCCCGCCCCAGACGCCGCCGGCCACGATGCCGGCGAGCAGCAGCAGGGGGACGGCCGCCGCGCCGGGCAGGCCCCGGACC
>CAZCJT010000304.1:0-3822 GCA_964498565.1 uncultured Acidimicrobiaceae bacterium | reverse complement strand
GCCGACGCCGACGATCGCCCGATCCCGCCGACAGCTGCGCCGGCGACGGCGCCGCCCGAGGCCCCCACAGCCGGTTCGGAGATCGAAGGGTCGCTCGACGGCAGCTCCGCAGCCCTGTTCCCAGCCCTGCTGTGGGGGTTCGCCACCGCCGGCACAGCCGCGGCGATCTGGCTGGCCGGCCGTCGGTGGCGGCGCTGGACGACGTACGCGCTCGGCGTGGTCCCCTTCCTGATCGTCCTGTTCGTGTTCTTCGAGAACCTGAACCGGCTCCTCCCACCCAGCGTCTGACTGCGCAACACCCGAGACTCGAAGGAGAACCCCTTGTCGCCCCACCCCCAGAGCAAGAAGGCGAAGGCGGCCAAGGCCAAACGGGCTCAGGCACGCACCACCCAAGATCCGGACAAGGCAGCGTCCAAGCAGGAAGCTCGCCTCGAGCGGCAGATCGTGCAACGGCGCCATCAGGAGCGTAAGGCGCGGCTGCGCCGCATCCGCAACATCGCCCTGGGAGTGGTCGCTGTCGGCGTGGTCGCTGGGGGCGGGTGGCTGGCCTTCCGGCCCGACCCAGAGCTCGCCGGGGTCATCCGACCCTCCAACCGCGGTGGCGGCCACGTGGCGGCCGCGACCTACGACTCGCCGACCCCGACCAGCGGGCCCCACGATGCGCGGGCGCCACGGTGTGGCACCTACCGGGAACCGCTCGATCCGGCGCTGGCCGTGCACGGCCTCGAGCATGGTGCGGTCGTCCTGTGGTACGACGCAGGTCGACCCGAGCTGGCCGACGAGCTCGTCGGAGCGACCGAGGAGTGGGACACGCACGTCATCATCTCAGCCAATGGGAATGTCGACCGACCAGTCGTGGCAACGGCATGGGGGCGGATGAAAGCCTACGACGCCGTCGATCCCGAGATCAACGAGTTCGTACGCACGTACCGTCAACGCGGCCCCGAACGCCAACCCTGCGATCGCTGAACCGCACCGTCGTCCCAGCCGGCTGCAACTGCCTGCGGATCAGACGTCACGGTCGGATCACCCGGCCGTCCGGATCCAGACACCCCGCCGGCGGCGTCGTCTCGCCGGGTCCCCCAGAGCGGCAGTTGGGGAGCGTGTCGGAGGTGATTCTGGGAGCGTCGGGGTCGGTGTCGAGGGTTGGAGGGTCGTCGGTCGTGCATGCCCCGCCGCTGAGTACCAGGGCCAACAAGGCGATGGTCCCGTGACGGCGAAGGGTCATGACATGGGGCTCCTCGGGGGGTCCGTCTGACCGGTCGCCGAGCCGCAGCGGCTCGCCGCTTCGACCGATGGCGGACCGCCGGCGGCCCGCCACATCAGGAGCGACTCCCCCGCCAGCACGGGCTGGTCAAAGACGGTTCGAGGTCGACCAAGACGATGGGGTCACAGGAGATGGCGACCAGCATTCCGGCGCAGATCATTTCGCCGATGCTAATTCCTACATCATGTCGTTGCGCAGTCATCCGGTACGCTGTGCGACCATGCCGCGACGGAAGTTGCCCCCGGGCGAGCTCGAGAACCAGGTGCTCGATGTGCTGTGGGCCGCCGCTGAACCGATGACCCCTGGTGCGGTGCACGAAGTGGTGGCGACTGATCGCAAGCTCGCCTACACCACGGTGATGACCATTCTCACCCGGTTGTGGGAGAAGGGCGAACTGACCCGCGACAAACAGGGTCGCGCCTACGCCTACGAACCGGTCGTCGGGCGCGAACAGCGGGTCGCTCAGCGCATGCGGGCGGTCCTGGGCGCCGCTGAGGACCACACGCTCGCCCTCAACGCGTTCGCGGATTCGCTTCCCGATGAGCAGCGCGCTGCCCTCCGCAAGGCACTCGGCAGAACCCGCTCCCAACGATGACCCTGGTCGTCTCACTCGGGGGCCTCGGCCTGCTCCTACTCCCGTGGCTCATGCGGAGCCGCCTCACCCAGCTCTCCCCCGCCGAGTGGACCCGAGCGACATCCGTGAGCCTCCGGGTTGGGCTCGGGTTGGTGCAGTTCGGTCTCCTCGCCACCGCCGCACCGACGTTGCTGGGTGGTGTCGGCGCGCACGAGCTTGCCGACACCTGCAACCAGATCCTCGGGCCACCCGCACCCGGCGGTGACCTCACCGGCTGGGCCAGCCTCGGCGTGCTCGGTTGGGTGCTGTTCGCTCGCTGGCACGCCCGCCGCCACGTTCGTCAGGTCACCGACACCGCGCGGATCGAACCCTGGCTGGGTAGCCACACCCAGGCCGATGGTTTCGATCTGGCTGTCATCCCAGCAACCCAGGCGTTGGCTTACGCCGTGCCCGGCCCCCACCCCCAGATCGTGCTGTCCCAAGGCCTGCACGATGCCATGACCGCCGAGGAACTGGCTGCGGTGATCCGCCACGAGACCAGCCACCTGCGCCGCCGCCACCACCGCGAGCTCGTGCTCGCCTGCGAGATCGAGACCGTCTTCGCCCGCATCCCCGCCTTTGCTCGTGCGACCAGCGTGCTACGTCTGGCCGTGGAGCGCTCCGCCGACGAGGACGCGATCACTTGCCCCGAGGAACGCCACGAGGTTCGGGGGGCTCTGACCAAGGCCGCGGTGACCATCGCCAGTGCGGTCGCCGCGTTCACTCCGGCCGACACAATCCTGGCCCGCCTCGCCGCCCTCGATCACCCGCCGAGGATCAACTCGGCCAGGCGCGCCCAGACGGTGGCGATGATCGGCGCCCCGGTGACCATCGGCCTCGCCGCTGCTGCCACCTGGACGCTCATGTCGCACCACCTCCTGCTCGGACTTCTGAGTTTCTGCCTCGACTAGCGCGCGGCCACGGCATGCCATCACCGGTCGGCCCGCATGACCACAAACAGCTGGGTGGGTTGACGGCTGACGAGGAGCTGCTGTGCGCATGCGGGCCTGAACTGGCCAGCGGCGACCCCGAGCGGATCCGCCGAATAGCCGCCGAGCTTGCAACCGCCTTCGATGCCCGGGCCGCAGTGACCGGAGCGGTCTCGGTGTTCGGCTCGGCTCGCACCCCGGCGTACGCGCTCGCCCGAAAGGTGGCGGCAGTGCTGGGGCGGCGGGACTTCTCGGGACCGGGGGTGGACCCGGGTTGATGGAGGCCGCCAGCAGGGGGCGCCGTTCCGGTACTGCTTCGCCCGCAAGCTCGCCTTCGTCCGCCACGCCTCGGCGTTTCGTGGTGTTTCCGGGCGGGTTTGGCACCCTCGACGAGGGCCCGGGTTCGGGACAAGCATCACCGTCGACCAGCTGTTCGAGGCCCTCGACGACCCTGTGGGGCTTCAGATCTCCCCTCCCTGTACCGGCCATGCCGAGCGGCGACGAGCTGGGCCGCTGCTGCATCGATGTCGCGACCGCACCGATGACCCGACAAGGCGGCCATCAAGCAGACAGCGAGGCACGTGATCACCAGAAACCCGGCAGCGACGCCCACACCGAGGGATCCGAGACCAGCAAGCCACAGCACGACGACCAGACCTGCGGCAGCTGCGATGCCGACCAGCATTGCCGCGCCCGCCACATGGCCGCGAGTCATGCTCGACAGCGCCGTGCGGTGGGTTCGGGTTCCGGTCATGGGGTGATGGTCGCGCCGGCACCACTGCGCTGCATCCGCGTCGACCGCTGATCCGTGCTGCGGGGGACTACGGACGGAGACAGCTGCCCGTGGCGAGACGTCTCCGGATCTCTCCGACATCCTGTCGGAGAACACTGCCGCTGACGGCTGCACCGAGCCTCGGTCGAGATCTCACCAGGCGGCGTTTCGAGAGCTCACATGTCCATCGTGCCGTCGGGTCGGGTGTGGGAGGCCATGAACAGCCGCTCGCCCAGCACGA
>CAZCJT010000303.1:0-3833 GCA_964498565.1 uncultured Acidimicrobiaceae bacterium | reverse complement strand
CCATGAAGCCGATGGCGGCACCGGAGAAGACGATGAACTCGTAGCCGAAGATCGGTTTGCGGGAGAACACCGGGATCGTCTCCGACACGATGCCGAAGGCCGGCAGGATCATGATGTAGACCTCGGGGTGCCCGAAGATCCAGAACAGGTGCTCCCACAGCAGCGGGTCTGCGCCGGCGGACACGTCGAAGAAGTTGGCGTCGAAGAGCCGGTCGAACGTGAGCAGGAACAGTGCCACCGAGATCACGGGCATGGCGAACAGCAGCAGGAACTGCGTCACCAGCGACATCCAGGTGAACACCGGCATCTTCATCAGGGTCATGCCCGGCGCCCGCATGTTCAGGATCGTGACGATCAGGTTGATCGCACCCACGAGCGAGGCGATGCCGGTGATCTGCAGGCCGATGGCGTAGAAGTCCATGCCGTGGCTCGGGCTGAAGATGACCGAGGTGTTCGGGGCATACGCGAACCAGCCGCCGTCGGCCGCGCCGCCGCCGAGGAACCACGAGCTGTTGAAGAACAGGCCACCGAAGAAGAAGCACCAGAACGAGAACGCGTTCAGGCGGGGGAACGCCACGTCCCGCGCGCCGATCTGGAGCGGGATGAGGAAGTTGGCGAACGCGGCACCGATCGGCATCACGACGAGGAAGATCATCGTCACGCCGTGCATCGTGAACAGCTGGTTGTAGAGGTCGGCCGAGACGATCGACTGCTCCGGCGCCGCCAGCTGGGTCCGGATGATCAGCGCCTCGATGCCACCGATGACGAAGAAGAACAGCGCGGCGGCGCCGTACATGATGCCGATGCGCTTGTGGTCGACGGTGAACAGCCAGGAGCGCCAGCCGGTGTCGCCCTGCGGGCGCCGGAAGACGCCGAGGGCGTCGTCGGGCGATGCGTGACGCGGACCGGCCTCGAGCTCGAGGGTCTCCGAGGAGGGGGTGGGACGTTCGACGATGGCCATGTTCGGTTCCTCAGTCGAGACTGATCAGGTAGGCGACGAGGGAGTCGATGTCGGCCTCGCTCAGGCCGAGGTTCGGCATCCCCCGGAAGTCATCGGGTGCCATGGGCTTCTCTTCAGGCGGGTTGCGCAACCACGCTTCGAGCTGGTTGCGCTCGAGCTCGCCACCGATCTCGTCCCACTCGACGATCTCGCTGTCGTCGGCATCGCTCCACAGGCGGAACTTGCCGCCGGCGTAGTAGCCGCGTGCGGCGAAGTGGGTCAGGTTGGGGGCGGAGCCCGACTCCTGGCCGGCGCCCTGGTAGGTGTCGGTGTTGACGCCCTCGATCAGGTGGCAGCTGGCGCAACGGCCGGCGAAGATCTCCTGGCCGGCGGCCTGCTCGGGGGTCTCGGGCTCGTTGGCCGGCTGCGTCTGGCGTTCGACCCAGGCGTCGTACTCGTCCTGGGGCAGGGCGTGGACGACCTGGCGCATGTAGGCGTGGGACAGCCCGCAGTACTCGGTGCACTGCCCGATGTAGGTGCCCGGCTCGGACGCCTCGAGGCTCAGGTAGTGGGTCCGGCCCGGGACGGCGTCCTTCTTCCCGTTCAGGGCCGGGATCCAGAAGCTGTGGATCACGTCGCGGGACTGGATCTCGAGGTACACCGGGCGCCCGACCGGGATCACCATCGACGTGGCCGTCTCGATGTCGGTCTCGTACTCCTCGGGCGCCTCGATCCCGTCGGCGTTGACGTCGTCGTCGGCGTAGACGCCGTCGCCGTCGAGGTCGTAGTCGTAGGCCCACCACCACTGCTGGCCGACCACGCGGACGCGGAGGGCCTCCTCCCCGGGGTCCTCGGCCAGGTCGAGGATCGTGCTCACCGTGAACACGGCCAGGAAGGCGAGGATGACGGCGGGCAGGGCGGTCCAGCCGATCTCGAGCTTGGTGTTGCCGTGGAGCTGCTCGGGGAGCTGTTCGGGGTCGTCGTCCTTGCGGGCCCGGAACTTCCAGACGATGAAGAGCACGCCCCCCTGGACCAGGACGAACACGATGCCGGCCATGATCAGCGTCAGGTTGGTGAGGCCGAGGATCGTGTCGGCGGCCGGACCGCGGGCGTCGAAGGTGGTCTGCGGGCGCTCCTCGATGCCGCCGCAGCCGGCGAGGGCGAGGCCGGCCACGACCAGCAGGCCGAGGGTGCGGGCTCGCACGCTCGGGAGGAGGGATCGGGATCGGTGCATCAGTTCGTCTCCTCGGCGGTGTCGCCGCTGTCCCCATCGACCGCACCACGGTCCTCGGTGGGCTCGTCGTCTTCGACGCCCTCGGCCTCACCGTCGACGGCGCCGACGGGATCGGGGCTCTCGCCGGTGTCCTCGGCCTCCCCACCCTCCCCGGCGTGGTCCTCACCGTGGTGCTCGAAGTCGCGCTCGCCGGCGACGGCACCGAAGATGCCGAGACCGACGGTGAGCACGGCGGCGCCGGCGAGCAGGCCGGCGACCAGGTCGGTGCGGATGCGGGGACGGAGCGAGAGGGCGGTGCCGACGACGAAGATCGTGGCCGCGATGGCGAGCGCGACCCACACCGCCCCGAGCTTGCTGACGGCCAGGAACACCCGCGAGTAGCCCACGACCACGACGGCGATGGCGAGGGCCCCGGCCAGCGGCACCTCGACCGGCAGCATGATCCGGTTGCGGATCTCCCGGTTGACGGCGGGGTCGCCGGTGGCCCGGTCGGCCCAGGCCTGCATGGTCCACTCGATGGCCACGGCGCCGAGGGCGATCAGGCCGGCGACGAAGAAGACGTTGTTCAGCACGACGCCCACGATGGTGAGCACGGCGCCGAAGGCACCCACGATGGGCCAGAACGACGTGCCCGTGGGCGTGGCGGTCGGGAGCGCATCGGTGCCGAGCAGGGCGGCCGTGGGCTCCGGGTCGGCGTCGCGGAAGGCGGTGGAGCACAGGCCGGTGAACAGCGCAGCGACCGACGCACCCAGCAGGATGCCGTAGCCGAGGTGCTCGCCGACGCCGCCCTTGTAGCCGGCGCTGATGGGCCCGACGCCGCCACCGCCGCTGGCGTAGCCGTAGACCACGGCAGCAACGGCGAGGAGGGCGGCGAGGCCGTAGAAGAACTTGGAGCCGGTGGGGATCATCGGTGCTCGCCTACTTCACGATCAGGATGCCGTACCAGATGACCGTGAAGATGGCGACGGTCACGTACCAGTACAGGGCGGCGGCGGACAGGCCCTCGACGTCGCGGCCGGTGAACTGGCCACCGAGGCTGCGCAGGAACATGAGGGTGAGGAAGATCAGGGCGACGGCGACCATCGCGATGTGGAGGCCGAGCACGGTGAACAGCAGGACGGCCTGCAGCGTGGGCTCACCGTTGAGGGGCAGGCCCCACTGCGTCCACAGGTAGCCGATCTGCACGACGTGGGCGACGCCGAGCAGGACCGTGAGGGCGATGGCGAAGTAGGCGTGGCCGCGGTCGCTGCGCTTGCCCGCGTGCACGGCCCACTGCACGGTGACGAGCGACATCAGGAGCGTCACCATCGTCATGTTGCCGGGGGCGAGGGGGATCGTGGCGCCCTGGGGCAGCCACTGCTCCTGGCCGGAGGCGAGGAAGTCGGCCCGGACCGCGAAGTAGGCGCCGAGCAGGGCGCCGAACAGGGCGATGGATGCGGCGGCGGCGAGGGTGGTGCCGACGAGGAGGACCCGGGGCCGGCGCGGTGGGGCCGGCGGGACGTCCTCCAGGCGCAGCGGGAGCCGGTCGGGGGTGGTGGCGGTGGCCGTGGCCATCACTTCGCCTCCGTGGTCGTGGGGCCGGCGCCGTGGCGGGCGGCGTACACCGGGGCCTCCGAGGGGATCGCGGGGAGCGTGCCGGGGGGGGCCCCCCCGAGGGGG
>CAZCJT010000302.1:0-3867 GCA_964498565.1 uncultured Acidimicrobiaceae bacterium | reverse complement strand
ACACGTCGTCGAGGCTCGACCGCTGGCTCGTGAGCCCGTGGAGCGGCAGGCCGGCTTCGGCGACGGCGGCCACGATCTCGTCGAGTTCATCCTCGCCGGAGACCGCGACCTCCACCGTCCCGTCGGCCAGCAGGGTGCCGTCGCGACGGCCGAGCGCCGTGAGGAGCTCCGGCCCACGTCCGCCCACGTCGACCCGGACGACGCCGGTCGTGTGCAGCAGGTCCTGCGTGCTGCCCGACGCGACCAGCCGCCCGGCGTCCAGCATGACCACGTGGTCGCACGTGGTCTGCACGTCGTCGAGGAGGTGCGTCGCCATGATCACCGAGATCCCGAACGTGCCGAGCCGCCGGACCAGCTCGAGCATCTCCTGCCGGCCCTGCGGATCCAGCCCAGCCGTCGGCTCGTCCAGCAGCACCAGCTTGGGGTCGGCCACCAGCGCCTGGGCCAGCTTCGCCCGCTGGCGCATGCCGGTGGAGAACCCCTCGATCGGCCGGAACCGCGCCTCGTCCAACCCGACCAGGTCGAGCACGTCGCTGGCTCGTTGGCGTGCCGCTCGGGGCGGGAGCCCGGCGATCTCGCCGAGCGTGGCGACCACGTCGGCGGCGGACTGGTCCGTCGGCAGGCAGTCGTGCTCCGGCATGTACCCGACGATCGACCGGACGCCGATCGGGTCCTCGGTGACGTCGATGCCGTCGACGACGACGGTGCCGGAGTCGGGACGAGTCAGGCCGAGCAGGATCCGGAAGAGGGTCGACTTGCCGGCGCCGTTGGCGCCCACGAGGCCGATGACGCCGGGATCGAGGGTGATGCCGAGATCGTTCAGGGCACGCACGGCCCCGCCGTAGGTCTTGGTGAGATCGTCCACCTGGAGCAACGCCGCCATCGTCGTCAGTCTCGCGCCTGCCGGACGGTGTCGTCGGACTGTCTGCCGAGCACGGCGAGGTTGTCAACGCCACACTCAACTTTTATGCTGGCGATGCGCAACCGGCCTGGAACCGAGGGTCGGCGCCACTTCCCTGACCCCATCCGCAGTCCCGTTCCAGTGGAGGAACCCCATGCCCAAGGCCGTCGGCATCGATCTCGGCACCACCAACTCCGTCGTCTCGGTCCTCGAGGCCGGCGACCCCGTCGTCATCCCCAACAGCGAGGGCGCTCGCACCACCCCGTCCGTCGTCGCCTTCTCCAAGGGCGGCGAGGTCCTGGTGGGCGAGGTCGCCAAGCGCCAGGCGATCACCAACCCGGATCGCACGATCCGGTCCGTCAAGCGCCACATCGGCACGAACTGGACCATCAAGATCGACGACAAGGACTACACGTCCCAGGAGATCTCGGCCCGCACGCTCATGAAGCTGAAGCGTGACGCCGAGGCCTACCTGGGCGACACCGTCACCCAGGCCGTCATCACCGTGCCGGCCTACTTCGACGACGCCCAGCGCACCGCCACGAAGGAAGCCGGCCAGATCGCCGGGCTCGAGGTGCTGCGCATCATCAACGAGCCCACGGCGGCCGCCCTGGCCTACGGGCTCGACAAGGAGGGCGAGGCCGACCAGACCGTGCTCGTCTTCGACCTCGGCGGCGGCACCTTCGACGTGTCGGTCCTCGAGATCGGCGACGGCGTGTTCGAGGTCAAGTCCACCCACGGCGACACCAACCTCGGTGGCGACGACTGGGACCAGAAAATCATCGACTGGCTGGTCGCCCAGTTCAAGGCCGCGCACGGCGTCGACCTGAGTAAGGACAACATGGCCGAGCAGCGCCTCAAGGAGGCGGCGGAGAAGGCCAAGATCGAGCTTTCCCAGGTCCAGCAGACCCAGATCAACCTGCCGTTCATCACCGCGACCCAGGACGGTCCGCTCCACCTCGACGAGCAGCTCACCCGGGCCAAGTTCCAGGAGCTCACCCAGGACCTGCTCGACCGCTGCCGCTCCCCGTTCGAGCAGGCCATCACCGACGCCGGCCTGTCCAAGGGCGACATCGACCACGTGATCCTCGTCGGTGGCTCCACTCGCATGCCGGCGGTGACCGATCTGGTCAAGGAGTTCACCGGCAAGGACCCGAACAAGTCGGTCAACCCCGACGAGGTCGTGGCCATCGGTGCCGCGGTCCAGGCCGGCGTGCTCAAGGGCGACGTCAAGGACGTGCTCCTGCTCGACGTCACCCCGCTGTCCCTCGGCATCGAGACCAAGGGCGGCGTGATGACCCGCCTCATCGAGCGCAACACCACCATCCCCACCAAGCGCACCGAGGTGTTCACCACCGCCGAGGACATGCAGCCGTCGGTGGAGATCCACGTGCTGCAGGGCGAGCGCGAGATGGCGTCGTTCAACAAGACGCTCGGCAAGTTCCAGCTCGTCGACCTGCCCCCCGCCCCCCGTGGCGTGCCCCAGATCGAGGTCACCTTCGACATCGACGCCAACGGCATCGTCCACGTGTCGGCCAAGGACCGGGCCACCGACAAGACCCAGTCCATGACCATCACCGGGCAGAGCTCGCTGGCCAAGGACGACATCGAGCGCATGGTCAAGGACGCCGAGGCCCACGCCGAGGAGGACGCCCGCCGCCGTGAGGAGGCCGAGGCCCGCAACCAGGGCGACACGCTCGTGTACCAGACCGAGAAGCTGCTCAAGGACCAGGGCGAGAAGCTCTCCGGCGACGAGAAGCAGAAGGTCGAGGACGCCCTCGCCTCGCTGAAGACGGCGCTCGGCGGTGACGACATCGCCGCCATCAAGGAGGCCACCGAGGCCCTCATGACGGCGTCGCAGGAGTTCACCCAGAAGCTCTACGAGTCGGCCGCCCAGTCCGAGGGTGCCGCCGGCGCCGCCGGTGGTGCGGGTGCCTCGTCGGCGGACGACGACGAGGTCGTCGACGCCGAGATCGTCGACGAGTGATCGACGTGGCCGACGACGACCTCACCCCGGTGACCGACGTCAACGACCCCGCCCACGTGTCCGAGGCGCTGGCCTCGGACGCGGCGGAGGTCGCCGACCAGGTCGACTCCCACCCGGACGCCGACCACCACCTCGCCGACGAGCCGGCCGAGTTCACGCCGGAGCAGATCGACGCCCTAGTGGCGGAGCGCGACGAGTTCCTCGACGCGTACCGGCGCACGGCAGCCGACTTCGACAACTACCGCAAGCAGTCCCAGAAGCGGCTGACCGACGAGGTCGCCCGCAGCCAGGGCGGCTTCGTCGAGCGCATGCTGCCCGTCCTCGATGCCATCGAGGCGGCGCAGGCCCACGCCGGGCCGGACGACACGGGCGTCGAGGCCGTTTCCAAGGCGCTGTTCGGGTTCCTCGAGAAGGAGGGGCTCGAGCGGGTCGCCCCGGCCGGTGAGCCCTTCGACCCCAACCTCGCGGAGGCCGTCATGCACGAGCCCGGCGAGGGCGAGCCCACCGTCACCCAGGTGCTGCGCACCGGCTACCTGTGGCAGGGCCGGGTCATCCGGGCCGCCATGGTGAAGGTCGCCGGCTGAGGCAGCTCCACCTGTTCCAATGAGCGCACATCCGAGGAGGTGAGTCGTGGCGCCCCAGCGTGAATGGTTCGAGAAGGACTTCTACAAGGTGCTCGGGGTGTCCGACTCCGCCACCAAGGCCGAGATCACTAAGGCGTACCGCAAGCTCGCCCGTGACAGCCACCCCGACAAGCACCCGGGTGACGCCGCGGCCGAGGAGCGCTTCAAGGCCATCGCCGCGGCCTACGACGTGCTCGGCGACGACGCCAAGCGCAAGGAGTACGACGAGGTCCGCCGCATGGGCCCCCTCGGGGGCATGGCCGGCGGCGGGATGGGCGGCCAGCCCGGCGGCTTCCGCTTCGAAGACGTCGGCGACCTCGGCGACCTGTTCGGCGGCCTCTTCAACCGGGGTCGCG
>CAZCJT010000301.1:0-3881 GCA_964498565.1 uncultured Acidimicrobiaceae bacterium | reverse complement strand
TGACGCTGCTGGTGGGCGGCGTCGCCTTCGCCGCCACCCAGGCGGGCAGCGACGCGGGCCCGAGCGACCCCGAGTCGGCGGTCCGCGAGCTGTTCGACGCCATCGCAGCCGAGGACGTCCTCGGCGTCCTCGGCACCCTCGACCCGGGCGAGCGCGACACCATCGCCGAGCCGGTCGAGCAGCTCTTCGCCGAGCTCGAGCGGCTCGAGGTGCTCGACGAGTCGTTCGCGCTCGACGGCATCGACGGCGTGGACCTGGAGTTCCACGACCTCGGCCTCGAGACCCAGGAGATCCGCGAGGACCTGGTGCGCGTCCACCTCGTCGGGGGCACTGCGTCGTTCGCCGTGAACACGGACGAGATCCCCATCGGGGACTTCCTCGTCGACACCTTCGACCGCCTCGGCGTCGAGTACCAGGGCATCGAGGAGTCCGAGTCCGAGGCGCTCGACCCCGACGCCATGGCCGACACGTTCCTCGTCGCCCGCGACACCGGCGACGGGTGGCGCATCAGCCTCGGCTACACCGCAGTGGAGGCCGCCCGGCGCAACATGGGCGCGCCCGTGCCCGCGGCCGGCGGTGGCCTCGTCCCCATCGGCGCCGACTCGCCCGAGGCCGCGGTCGAGGGCTTCCTCCGGGCCGCAGCCGCCATCGACATCGAGGGCGCAGTCGCCCGCCTGTCGCCCGGCGAGCTGCGTGCCGTGCACGACTACTGGCCGGTGATCGCCGAAGACGCCGACCTGCCCACCGCCGACGACGTGGACGCCGACATCGAGCTCACCGACCTGGCGCTGCGCTCGGAGACCGACGGCGATCGTGGCCGCGTCTTCGTCGAGAGCATCGGCGTCGACGTCGTCACCCAGGACTTCGAGGGCGGCGGCACCATCTCGGATGGCTGCATCGAGCTGCGGGGCGACGTGCGGGAGCGCCTCGAGGACGAGGAGATCGAGCTCCCGGACGGGCCGATCTGCGAGGACGACATCGAGCAGATCATCGAGGACGCCGGCGGTGACGAGATGGGCATGCGCATGGGGTTCGGCGGCATCGGCATGGGCCTTGGCGGACTGGGCGGCCTCGGCTTCGGCGACGGCGAGACCCCCGACCTCGGCATCAGCGTCGTGCAGGTCGACGGCGAGTGGTTCGTGGCACCGGTGGGCACGTTCGCCGACCTCGGCCTCGCCGTCCTCGAGACCCTCCAGCGGGAGGACCTCGACACGATGGTGGATGCCATCGAGGGCTTCTTCGGCGGCTTCAGCACGGAGACCGGTTCGGGGTTCGCACCGTCGGAGCTCGACGACTTCGGGCCGGACTTCGAGGACGGGTTCAGCACCGAGGACCTCGACGACGGCTTCACCTTCGAGACCGAGGTCAGCACCGAGCTCGAGGACACGGGGAAGCCGCTCGTCGACGACCCGACGGGCGAATAGGGGAGCGCGCCGGTGCGCCCCGCCACCTGGCACGTGCTCTTCGCCGCCCTCGAGTTCTGCGGCGGGTAGCGCCGGCGGCCGGTGCCAGAATCGGCCCGTGCAGCTCCCTGCCGGCTTCCGGGCCCACACCGCCAACATCGGCATCAAGGACGACACCACCGACTTCGCCGTCATCGCGGCCGAGCGGCCGTGCTCGGCCGCCGCCGTGTTCACCCGGTCCCGCTTCGCCGGCCCCAGCGTCACGCTGTCCCGCGCCCATGCCAGCGACGGCTCGCTGCAGGCGATCGTGGTCGTGTCCAAGAACGCCAACGTCGCCACCGGCACCCAAGGTGACGCCGACGCCCTCGAGCTGGTCGAGGGCGTGGCCCGGTCCCTCGGCTGCCAACCGGGCGACGTCCTCGTCGCATCCACCGGCGTGATCGGCCGCCGCTACCCGATGGACCGGATCCGCACCCACCTCGCCTCCATGCCGGAGCCGGCGTCGGTCGATGCCGACGCCGTGGCCGAGGCGATCATGACCACCGACACGCACCCGAAGGTGGCCCGGGCCACGTTGCCGGCCGCCCACGGCGAGGCGAGCGTCGTCGGGATCGCCAAGGGCGTCGGCATGATCGAGCCCGACATGGCCACGATGCTGGCCTTCGTCCTCACCGATGCTGCCGTTGACCCCGATGCCCTCGATCGGATCTTCCGGGCGGTCGTCGACCGCACGTTCAACGCCCTGTCGGTCGACACGGACACCTCGACGTCGGACACGGCGGCCGTGCTGGCGAGCGGTGCCGCCGGCGCCGTCGACGAGGGCGAGCTCGAAGCCGCTCTCCACGACGTCTGCCTCGACCTCACCCGCCAGCTCGCCGCCGACGGCGAAGGGGCCGAGACGCTCATCGTCGTCACCGTGGACGAGGCTCGCGACCGGAGCCAGGCCAAGCGGGTGGCCAAGGCCATCGTCAACTCCCCCCTCGTGAAGACGGCGGTCCACGGCTCCGACCCGAACTGGGGTCGCATCGCCATGGCCGTCGGCAAGTGCAGCGAGGACACCGACATCGACCAGCGCGCCGTCACCATCCGCATCGGCGGCCGCGAGCTGTACCCGAAGCCGGCGCGCGAGGACGGCCTGGCCGCCCTCGTCGAGCACCTGCGCGGTGACGAGGTGTCGATCCACGTGTCGCTCGGCGTGGTCCCCGGCGCCGACGGCGGCCAGGCGACGGTCTACGGCTGCGACCTCACCGACGGCTACGTCCGGATCAACGCCGACTACACGACCTGAGGTCGCCGCCGCTCAGCTGACGATCATCCACACCATGGCGAAGTGGCACGCCGCCGCCGCCACGGTGCAGGCGTGCCAGACCTCGTGGTACCCGAACACCGACGGCCGGGGGTCGGGACGCTTGAACAGCAAGATGAAGGCCCCCACGGCGTAGATGGCGCCGCCGGCGGTCAGCAGCGCGACGGCGCCGGAGTTGATGTTGGCGATGATCCCGGGCAGCGCGAGGAGGCCGGCGCCGCCCATCACGCCGTACATGGCATTGCTCGAACGAGGGAAGCGGTCGATGCCGAAGGACTTGAGGGCGATCCCCACCCCCGCCGCGGCCGCCACCCCGACGAGGAAGGCCCGACCCGTCGCGTCGGGCAGGACCAGCACGCAGATCGGCACCCAGGTACCGGCGATGAGCAGGTAGATCATCGAGTGGTCGGCGAGCTGCATGCGTCGGCGGACCGTGGGCGACTTGGCCAGGCGGTGGTAGCTGGCCGAGGTGGCGAACACGACGAGCTGGGCGAACACGTAGATGGCGGCCGCGACCCGAGCCCGGGAGCCGACGGCATCGAGCACCAGCAGAACGCCGAGGGGCACGACGGCGAAGGTCCCGGCGGCGTGGAGCATGCCGCGGTACTTGGGGCGGGGCCAGAGGTACGACGGGGTGTCGTACCGAGGCTCGATCCGGAACAGCTCTGCGGCGCTCACCGGAACCATCCTCGCGTTCCGCCTCCGGGGGTCCGGCATCCGGCTCAGGCGGTCGGCGCCTCGGAGCCGCACCACTCGAGGGCGAAGGGGTACGGGTTCACGCTGGCCCCGGCCACCATGACCTCGAAGTGGAGGTGGGGCGTGCCGCCGGCGTTGCCGGAGGAGCCGACGGTGCCGATGGGCGACCCCGGCTCGACCCAGCCCTCGCGGACGGTGAGGGTCTGGAGGTGGGACCCGAAGTAGGTGTTGCCGTCGGCGCCCTCCAGCCAGAACCCGAGGCCACCGAGCGCGGAGTTGGAGGTGCGGATCTCACCGGCGGTGGGGGCGTACACGGGCGTGCCGTGAGGCGCCATCATGTCGACGCCCTTGTGGCGCCGGCCGCCGGAGCGGGCGAAGCCCCACGAGTCGACGAACTGCGAGCCGGGTGCGGGGCACACGTGGCTCGGCGGCGGGGGCGGCGGCGTGGCCGCGGTGACCATGTGGGCCGTCGTGGC
>CAZCJT010000300.1:0-3886 GCA_964498565.1 uncultured Acidimicrobiaceae bacterium | reverse complement strand
CCGGCGTGTCCCACGCCGTGGCGCCGTCGGACACCCAGCAGACCGACACGTACTACATCGTCGCCCACTTCCACTACGTGCTGTTCGGTGGTGCCCTGTTCGGCTTCGTCGGCGGCTTCTACTTCTGGTGGCCCAAGGCCTTCGGCCACATGCTGCGCGAGAACCTCGGCAAGCTCCACTTCTGGACGATGTTGCTCGGGTTCAACCTGACGTTCGGCCCGATGAACATCCTCGGACTCGAGGGCATGCCACGGCGCACGCACAGCTACTTCGACGGCTACGGGTTCAACGTGTGGAACCTGCTCTCCACCATCGGTGCGTTCCTGATCGCCCTGTCGTTCCTCATCTTCTTCGCCAACATCTTGCTGTCGCGACGTGACGCCCGGAAGCCCGGCTGGGTCCCGCCGGGCCCCGACCCCTGGGACTCTCGGTCGCTCGAGTGGATGACCTCCTCGCCGGCGCCGAAGCACAACTTCGACCACGTCCCCGTCGTCACCCACCGGGACGAGTTCTGGTACCGCAAGTACGGCGAGACCGACGACCACCGCATCGTGCGCATCGCCACGTCAGAGGAGGTCGCCCAGACCGGCCATCGGACCGACGTGCACCTCCCCGCACCCTCGTACTGGCCGATCCTGCTGTGCGCATCGTTCCCCCTCATCGGCTGGGGCCTGATCTTCAACCTCGGCATCGCCTTCGCCGGCGGCGCCCTGGCCCTGCTGGCGATCTACGGCATCGCCCTCGAGCCGGCCGACGACCCCGATGCCGGCCACGGCGGCCACGACGACGGCCACCACGGCCCAACCGACGGACCCGATGCCGGGGACGCCGACAAGGAGGCGACCCTCGTTGACTGACACCGCACACGCACCGGCCGCGGCGACGCCCACCGAGGCGACCGGCCCCGTGCCCGACCAGCTCGACGGCGTCGACCTCGAGACGTGGGGTCTCGGCACCAACAACGCCACCGGGCTCACCAACAACAAGCTCGGCATGTGGCTGTTCCTCGGCTCCGACTGCCTGCTGTTCGGCGCCCTGATCTCCACCTACCTGCTGCTGCGCCACCGCGGCACCGGCATCGGCCCGGCCGACGTGTTCGACATCCCGTTCACCTCGGTCTCCAGCTTCGTGCTGCTGATGTCGTCGATGTCGATGGTGTTCGCCGTGTCGGCCATCGCCCGGGGCGACGACCAGAAGCTGCGCCTGTGGCTCCTGGTCACCGCGCTGCTGGGCGGCACCTTCATCGCCGGCCAGGTGTACGAGTTCACCTCCTTCTACCGGGAGGGCCTGGGCTACACGACGAACCTGTTCTCGTCGGCCTTCTACAGCCTCACCGGCTTCCACGGCGTCCACGTGAGCGTCGGCATCATCATGCTGATGTCGCTGTTCGTGATGTCGCTCACCGGCCGGCTCAAGCAGGACCGGGCCGAGACCGTCGAGATCGTCGGGTTGTACTGGCACTTCGTCGACATCGTGTGGGTCCTGATCTTCACGATCGTCTACCTCATCCCGTGAAGCCACGGAGGAGCACGAACCGATGACCGTCACCCACCAGGACAAGGTCGACGACGACTACGAGGCCGCCACCGACGGGGCCCGCCACGAGCACCACCCGAGCGACGGCCTCTACTGGAAGGTCGGCGGCGCCCTCGGCTTCGTCACGGCCCTCGAGGTCGGCACCTACTTCATCACCGACGACCCCTACAGCCACGAGCTGAAGTGGGTCCTGATCTTCGGGCTGCTCGCCCTGATGGCCCTCAAGTTCGTGGTCATCGTCTCGTACTTCATGCACGTCAAGTTCGACAACCGGCTGTTCCGGAACGTCTTCGTCTCCGGCCTGGTGCTGGCGCTCGGCGTGTACCTCGTGATGCTGACCGTCTTCGAGTTCTGGGGCAGCTCCTACGAGGCCGACACCTACGACCAGGACGAGTTCCTCGTCGAAGCGGGCGGCTGACGCCCCCGGCCAGCTGCCTCAGCGAACCGTGATCTCGTCGCCCGTCCGGACCACCCCGGGGCGGGCGACGGTCGCGTAGGCGCCCAGGCAGGCGAAGGAGCCGAGGTCGCTGCTGCGCCGGTTGATCCGGGCCAGCGTCTGCAGGATGCCGGCCTGGCGGGGCAGGTCGCCCTGGGCCACCGTGGTCATGATGCAGCGGGGCGTCGGCGCGCCGATCTCGATCGCCACGCCCTCGTCGCCCGGACCGAAGCGCACCGTCGCCCCCGCCCAGTCGTCGTTCTCGGGGAAGCCGGCCAGGTCGGGGGTCTCGAGCACCAGGCTGGGACGGAACCGACGGATGTCGAGGAGCAGCTCGGGGTCGGCCTCGGCCAGCGACGCGAGCGACGTCGTGGTCAGCACGTGGAGGATGCCGAGGTCGATGAAGCTGGTGCCCTCACCCGTGATGTTGGTCGGCAGCTCGAGGTCGCCGGCCAGGTCGACACCCTCGATCTCGGGCCACTCCGAGTCGTAGGTGCCCTGCTGGGCCCGCTCCGACGCCTCGAGGGCCACGGTGCGGCCCAGGACCGCCTCGAGCGCCACGGGCAGGCCGGGGTCGCGGACGTCGAAGTGTGCGCCGGTGGGCAGTGCGATGACCACGTCGTCGCCCACGCCGGTGGCCCGGCACTCGAGCAGCGCAGCCCACGGCCGGGGGCGCTTGGCGCTGGCCAGCTTGCCGGTCTCGATGTCGCGCAGCGCCCACGTGCGGTCCCCCACCATGCCGTCAGCCACGACCTCGACCTCGGGCAGCGACTCGCCCTGCATCGACTTCACGGGGAAGCGGTGGATGCTGGCCACGGTGCCGACGACGGTCATGCCGGGGGAGTCTGGCCGACCGGCTCGCCGGCCACCACCGTGTCCGGTGCCACGGCCGTGCGACTGTCGCCGGCCGGAGGGCGACCCGTAGGCTCCGGCCGTGCTCTTCGCCGCCGAGGACTTCTTCCGCTGGCAGCCGCACCCGGAGATCTGGGTGCTCGTCATCGGCCTCATCGGCCTCTACACCTACGCCCTGCGCAGCATCGGGCCCCGCGCCGTCCCGGCCGGCCAACCCGTCGCGACCACCGCCCAGAAGGTGTGGTTCGGGGTGGGCATCGTGTTGCTCTGGGCGGCGGCGGACTGGCCGATGCACGACGTGGGCGAGCAGTACCTGTACTCGGTCCACATGTTCCAGCACATGATGCTGGCCTTCTTCATCCCCCCGGTGATGATGCTGGCGACGCCGGAGTGGCTGGCCCGCCTCGTCATGGGCAACGGCTCCGTCGGTCGCTGGTTCTTGAAGCTCGCCCGTCCCGTGCCCGGGGCGATCGCCTTCAACGCCGTCCAGCTCCTCACGCACTGGAGCGTGATCGTCAACGCGAGCGTCGACAACGGCCTGATCCACTACGCCGTGCACACGGTCGTGGTCGTCACGGCGTTCGCTGTGTGGATGCCGGTCGTGTCGCCGCTGCCCGAGCTGCGCACCACGGTCCCGGCCCAGTGCGTGCACCTGTTCCTGATCTCGATCGTCCCGACCGTCCCTGCGGCGTGGCTGGCGTTCGCCGAGGGGGTGCTCTACGACTCCTACGACAAGTCTGCTCGCCTCTGGGGCATCTCGGTCACCGCCGACCAGCAGCTCGCAGGCCTGATCATGAAGCTCGGCGGCAGCATGTTCCTGTGGACGCTCATCGTGGTCCTGTTCTTCCGGTGGACCGGCAAGCAGGACCGGGGCACCAAGGCCCGTCGCGCCGTGGTGGCCGAGGACGGCTCCATCACCGTCGAGGGGCCGCCGGCGCTCACCTACGAAGACGTGACCCGGGCGTTCGAGCACGCCCCGCCGCCCCGCGAGCCGGCGCCGTAGCCCTCAGCGGGCGGTGACGTAGCGGGCGCCGGCCCGGTCCCGCCCGACCTCGACGGCCA
>CAZCJT010000299.1:0-3896 GCA_964498565.1 uncultured Acidimicrobiaceae bacterium | reverse complement strand
CCGGTCCGAGGCCGAGATCGCCGTCATGCGCCGCGCCGGCCGCGTGGTGGCGGAGATGCACGACGTGTGCCGCGAGGCCATCCGTCCCGGCGTCACCACCGCCCAGCTCGACGCCCTCGCCCGCGACGTCCTCGACCGCCGGGGCGCCACCTCGAACTTCCTCGGCTACGGCGGGTTCCCGGCGGTGCTGTGCGCCAGCGTCAACGACGAGATCGTCCACGGCATCCCCGGCCCACGGGTGCTGGAGGAGGGCGACGTCGTGTCGATCGACTGCGGTGCGGTCGTCGACGGTTGGCACGGCGATGCCGCATTCACGACCACGGTGGGGGAGGGCAGCGCCGCCGACCGGGAGCTGATCGAGGCGGGCCGGCGCTCCCTGGAGGCCGGCATCGAGCAGGTCGTGGCCGGCCGCACCCTCGGTGACCTGGGCCACGCCGTGGAGTCGGTGGTGCGCGCCGCGTGCTTCTCGGTCCTGGAGGACCACTGCGGCCACGGCATCGGGCGGGCCATGCACGAGGCGCCCGACGTCTTGAACACGGGGCGGCCGGGCCGAGGCCTCGAGATCGAGGTCGGCATGGTGCTGGCGATCGAGCCGATGGTGTGCGCCGGGACCTCGGACTACCGGGTCCTGGACGACGGCTGGACGGTCGTGACGGCCGACGGCGCCCGTGCCGTGCACTGGGAGCACACGGTGGCGGTCACCGCCGACGGCCCTCGGGTGCTCACGCTGCCCTGAGATCCCCCCACAGGCGTTCGGCATGGGCCATGATGTGGGGGCCTACGGCGCGCCGAGACGCCCGTCTGGCCGTCGACCCGGCGCGGAGACGCGCCGTGGGGTTGGCGGTCGTGGTCGCGCTGTCATAGGATCTCCCTTCGGCTCTGGGACAGGCGCGCCTGCCCCTGCAGCGGCCTGTGCTCGCCAAACGTCTCGTCACCGGGACGGGCGCAGGTGGAGCTCACCCCGTACGAGCTCAGTCGTGGCCGGCCCCCGGTGCCACTGAGCAACACTCTCGAGAGAGCAACGCATGAAGGTCCGACCCAGTGTCAAGCAGATGTGCGAGAAGTGCCAGGTGATCCGCCGGCACGGGCGCGTCATGGTCCTCTGCACGAACCCCCGTCACAAGCAGCGCCAGGGCTGAGGAGCGAACCCGGAACATGGCACGTATCCAAGGCGTCGACATCCCCCGCGAGAAGCGGCTGGTGATCTCGCTCACCTACCTGTTCGGCATCGGCAACACCACCGCCGCCCGCATCTGCGAGGAGGTCGGCATCGACCCCAGCACCCGGGTCCGCGATCTCACCGACGCCGAGGTCAACAAGGTCCGCGAGTGGATCGACGAGCACGTCGAGGTCGAGGGCGACCTGCGACGTGAGATCCAGCAGAACATCAAGCGCAAGATCGAGATCGGCTCCTACCAGGGCATCCGCCACCGCAAGGGCCTGCCCGTGCGTGGCCAGCGCACCCACACCAACGCACGGACCCGCAAGGGCCCGAAGAAGACCGTTGCCGGCAAGAAGAAGGTGAAGAAGTAGTGGCCAAGCCCTCTCCGGGCGGTCGACGCCCCCGCAAGCGCGAGCGGAAGAACATCTCGCACGGCATCGCCCACATCAAGTCCTCGTTCAACAACACCATCGTCGCCATCACCGACCCGGCGGGCAACGTCTTGTCCTGGGCGTCGGCCGGCAACGTGGGCTTCAAGGGCTCCCGCAAGTCCACCCCCTTCGCCGCCCAGATGGCCGCCGAGAAGGCGGCCCGCGGTGCCATGGAGCACGGCGTGCGCCGCGTCGAGGTCCAGGTCAAGGGTCCCGGTTCCGGCCGGGAGACCGCGATCCGCTCGATCCAGAACGCCGGCATCGAGGTGTCCGGCATCAAGGACGTCACCCCCGTGCCCCACAACGGTTGCCGCCCGCCCAAGCGCCGCCGCACCTGAGGAAGCAGATATGGCTCGTTACACCGGACCCCGCAGCCGCGTCGCTCGTCGACTCGGCGTCAACATCTTCGGCACCTCTGGCGAGGCGCGCGCCCTCGACCGCCGGCCCTACCCGCCCGTCGAGCACGGCCGCAGCCGCCGCCGGGGCCAGCCCTCGGAGTACCTGGCCCAGCTCCAGGAGAAGCAGAAGGCCCGGTTCTCCTACGGCCTGTCCGAGCGCCAGTTCCGCAACCTCTACGAGGAGGCGAACCGCCGCAAGGGCGTCACCGGTGAGCTCATGCTCCAGATGCTCGAGCGCCGCCTCGACAACGTCGTGTACCGCGCCGGCCTGGCCGCCACCCGGCCCCAGGCCCGGCAGTTCGTCAACCACGGCCACTTCGACGTGAACGGCAAGCGGGTGAACATCCCCAGCTACCGCGTCCGCGTCGGCGACACCATCTCCCTGCGCACCAAGTCCCGCGACATGGTCACCGTGCAGTGGAACAAGGACGTCCTCGACCGCCAGGCCCCGGGCTGGCTCGAGACGGGCGACAACGGCTTCGCCGTGACCGTTCGGGCCCTGCCCGAGCGTGAGCAGATCGACGTGCCCGTGCGAGAGCAGCTCATCGTCGAGCTGTACTCCAAGTAGCACTCCGCCAACCCGCCCCTCTCTCTCGAAGAAGACGAGGTACCTCGCTCCATGCTGGTCATCCAACGCCCAACCGTCGAGCCCCAGGGCGAGGAGGCCGACAACCGCCAGCGGTTCGTCATCAGCCCCCTCGAGCCCGGCTTCGGTCACACCATCGGCAACTCCCTGCGGCGCGTGCTGCTGTCCTCGATCCCCGGCGCTGCCGTTACCCAGGTGCGCTTCGACGAGGCCCTGCACGAGTTCGACACCATCGGCGGCGTGGTCGAGGACGTCACCGACATCATCCTCAACCTGAAGGACCTCGTCGTCATCTGTCACAGCGACGACCCGGTGTCCCTGCGCCTCGACGCCCGCGGTCCCGCCGAGGTGACCGCCGCCGACCTGCAGGCCAACGCCGATGTGGAGATCCTCAACCCCGACCTCCACATCGCGACCATGAACGGCGACGGTCGTCTGGCCATCGACGTCACCGTGGCCCAAGGCCGCGGCTACGTGTCCGCCGACCGCAACAAGAGCTCGGACACCATCGGCGTGATCCCGGTCGACTCCATCTTCTCCCCGGTGCGCAAGGCCACCTTCTCGGTCGAGCCCACGCGCGTCGAGCAGGACACCAACTACGACAAGCTCGTCATCGACGTCCAGACCGACGGCTCCATCAGCCCGGCCGAGGCGCTGGCGTCCGCCGGCGACACGCTGCGCAGCCTGGTCGGCCTCGTCGCCGACATGAGCGAGCAGCCGCAGGGCCTCGAGCTCGGCGAGGTGCCCGTCACCGGCACCGGGCCGTCCGATCTCGACCAGCCCATCGAGGATCTCGAGCTGTCCGAGCGCCCGCGCAACTGCCTCAAGCGGGCGCAGGTCAACACCATCGGCGAGCTCGTCAACAAGACCGAAGACGACTTGCTGGCCATCACCAACTTCGGCCAGAAGTCCCTGGACGAGGTCGTCGAGAAGCTGGATGAGCGCGGCCTCACGCTGCGCATCCGCGGCTAGGAGAGAGACATGCCTGCACGTCCCCGCAAGGGCAAGCGCTTCGGCGGCTCTGCCTCCCACCAGAAGGCCATGTTCGGCAACCTGGTCGCCAGCCTCATCGCCGCCGAGTCGATCGTCACCACCGAGGCCAAGGCCAAGGCGGTCCGCCCGGTGGCGGAGAAGCTGATCACCAAGGCCAAGAAGGGCGGTCTCCACAACCACCGCCAGGTCGTCGCCTACCTGCGCGACGAGGAGATGGCCCACAAGCTGATGACCGACGTCGGCCCCCGCTACGTCGACCGTCCGGGTGGCTACACCCGCATCCTCAAGCTCGGCCCCCGCCACGGCGACAACGCGCCGATGGCTCG
>CAZCJT010000298.1:2659-3916 GCA_964498565.1 uncultured Acidimicrobiaceae bacterium | reverse complement strand
TCCCCGTGTCCTCGGCCGCGCCTCCGCTGGCCGTAGCGGCTCCCGCCCAGGCGGCGGGCGCGTTCGCGATGCCGCCGCTCGCTCCGCTGCCCGAGGGCTTCCGGTACTGCTGGAACCGCCGGGCCGAGCCCTACGAGGCGCGCTTCGACGGCAAGGTGCAGGCGTTCGCGCCCCACGAGGTGAAGGCCCTGCCGTCGGAGGTGGCGGATCACCTCCGGGCCCACGCCATCATCCCCGGCACCATGCGGCGCGCCCGGGGCGAGCTGATGGCTGAGCGCTACCTGGCGGGGGGGCCGGGCTGGACCATCCAGCAGTGGACCAAGATTCCCGACATCACCGGCACCGGCAACGACCGCTACGTGCCGGAGTACGTCCGGGCCGAGCCCGAGGCGGACTGGGGCGTCGTGAGCACCACGGCCCCGACCTACGAGATGGCCGGCATCCCGAACTACGCGGACCGCGCCGTGCCAGAGAACCGGCCCACGCGGATCGAGCTGGTGCCGGTCTAACCCCTGGGCCCGCGCCTAAGCCCCTCCGGGACTGAACGATGGCGCGGGCATGAGGACACACCATGAGCACTCCGCACGAGATCCTGCCCCGGATGGAGGGCATCCTGGGCACCGTCCCAAACGCCGACCAGGCCGCGGCGGGCCTGGTCGTCAAGCTCGCCCGGGAGATCATGCTGAACGCTGCCAACAAGGACCAGACGGACTGGGAGTTCCGCGCCATCAGCGACATCGACGAGTCCGTCACCACCTCGGACAACTCGTTCGAGTCCGGGGCACGGCTCTACGTGCTCCTCATCGGCCAGGCGAGCGCCGACGCCTCGGCCGACGTCGTGACCGTGACGGACGATGCCGACGGCGCCGTGACGGTGGCGGCTGACAGCGATGTCGTGAGCGTCCCGGTCCTCGCGTACAAGGTCCCGGTTGCCGCGACCGACGGGACCGAGGAGTTGTGGCCGCTCGTGTTCCCGAAGGGCGTGGCCTTCACGAACTACATGTCCTTCGGGGCCGACGGCGCCGACGGCACGAACCCCGCGACCGACGACCTGCGCGGCTGGGTGCTGTACCGGACCGTCGCGGCTGCCGCCTGAACCCTGTAACACGGTGGTAGGGACCGGGGGCGGTCCGGCGGGGCCGCCCCGAACGCCGAAGGAGCCACGATGCCCATTCATCTGAAGAACCTGGACGGCTCGCTCCAGGCCCGGATCAACGGCAACTACCCCGACATCGGGCAGGTGTTCTACCTGGTCGA
>CAZCJT010000298.1:0-2559 GCA_964498565.1 uncultured Acidimicrobiaceae bacterium | reverse complement strand
CGAATGCCCGCTACCTCGGGCCGCCCGTGGCCCATGCCCGCCGGGCCGCCGCGATCTTCACCGACACCGTGGGCGACCACGTGCTGTCCGGTGGCGATGTCGAGGTGGCGTTTTTGAAGTTCATCCCCCTCACGGCCACCAGCCTTTTCCAGATCGCCGCCGGCGGCGGCTGCTGGTTCCATCACTTCTACTACGACGCCGACGGCGTAGCGGCCTCGACCTCGACCGAGTTCCTCAACGCCTCGGCCGCCCTGGCGGACTGGACGATCGAGGACTTCGCCGTCCGGGTGGACGCGGCACAGGGCGACTTCTGCACCCTGGTCTCGCCGCAGCGCTGGCTGGTGCAGCGCGGCCACTTCTGGGTGGAGGGCGGCACCTGGGCCTCGGTCTTCACCTTCAGCACGACCCCGATCGGGAACCTCTTCGACCAGCTCTGGTTCAATGGGTCGGGGGCGAGCAGCGCCTACACCAACCTGATCACCGGCGTGGCGAACTCGGACATGCAGCTCATGGCGACCCGGGTCTACGTGAACGGGACCGCCCTGGCGACCGCCACGGCCATCGAGACGACCTTCGGCACGACCGGCGACATCGACATCGCCGACTGCGTGCAGACGGGCGACGCCACCACCGAGGGCGGGACCCTCATCACCCTCGCCTGACGGGAGGAGGACCATGGCGGACGATCGGACCAAGTTCATCGGCGAGGACAGCGCGAACAACATCGCGGCCACCACCTCGGTGGCGCGCAACAAGGACGGCTCCATCCTGGAGCGGCTGGAGGACATCAGCCTCGAGTTGTCGGGGACCGCGGGCATCGCGACCTACCCCGCGGCGGCGGCGCCGGCCGATGCGGCCGACCTCGCGGGCGTGCTGCGCGCCATCTACAACGCGATCAGCCACGACAGTGGCGCCTCCGTCGTGACCACGCAGGCGGGCCTCGGGCGGCTCGTGACCAAGGTGGGGGACGTGTCGGGCTCCACCGATGCGCTCTTCACCGTCACGGGCAAGGTCTTGGTGACGCTCCTGCACGGCGAGGTGACGTCCGTGGTCGCGACCACGACCTCGCTCCAGCTCTTGACGAGCACGGGCGGCGTGGCGCTCTGTGCCAGCACCGACATCGTGGCGGATGCGGCCGGGACGCTCTACCTGGTCACCGGCGATCCTGACGATGCCCTGAACGGCGGCCAGACGCCCAACGCGGACCTCGCCGCGTCCAAGACGGGCTTCCACCCGCCATTCGTGGTGAACGACGACCGACTCGATCAGATCATCGTGGGCGAGGGGACGGGCCTGATCCAGTGGGACCTCTGGTACATCCCGCTGGAGGCCAGCGCGTCCGTCGCCTCGGCGGCCTGACACGACGGGGGCGGGGCAGCCCGCCCCCCAGGAGACCGGATGCAAGCCATGCCGACCGACCATCCCCCGGGGGCCGTCTGCATGATCACGGGCGACACCACGCGGTACGCCCTCTCGATGCAGTGCCTTAATTGCCTGCAGGTCCCGCCGGGCTCGGTCCTGGCGTGGCACATGGGCGTCTTGATCGCCCGCTCGATCAATGACGCCTTCCAGGTCGTGCTGGACACGCCGCGCCTGCAATGGGCGTGGCTGATGGGCGACGATCACACCTACGAGCCCGACACGGTGCTGCGCCTGTTGGCGCGCGCCAAGGAGGTCGTGGTCCCGCTGTGTCTGAACCGGATGCCCCCGATGGATCCGACCATCATCGAGCATCCGGCCCGACGCATGAAGTTCCTGAACGATCTGCCGGCCGCGGGCCTCTACCGGCTCGCCCCCACCGAGACCTGTGGGGACGCCGGCCTCCTGATTCGCCGGCCGGCCCTGGAGGCGCTGGGGCCGCCCTGGTACGACCGGATCCAGTCCGGCGCTCACCGGGCCGAGGATCAGGAGTTCATCGCCAAGATCCACGCCCACGGCTTCGACGTGTGGGTGGATCTAGAGACCACCCTGGGCCACATCGGCACGGTGAACTTTCTGCCGGTGCGAAAGAATGGACACTGGGAGGTGCGGATGATGGGCGGGGGGAGGCGCCACATCGCGGACGTGCTGCCGCAGCGCCTCGCCGCGCCCGTCCCGCTGGCCGAGGCCGGGAGGGGCGGATGATCCACCCGACCGCCACGGTCCACCGGACCGCGCGCCTGGGGAGCGGCACGCACGTCTGGGCCTGCGCCAACGTCATGGCCGGCGTGCGGGCCGGACGGGGCTGCTCCATTGGCGCCTGCGCCGAGGTGGGGCGGGAGACCGTCCTGGGCGATCACGTCCGGATCGGGCATGGCGCGTTCTTGCCCCCTCGCAGCCGGGTAGGACATCGGGTCTTCCTCGCGCCGGGCGTGATCTGTTGCGACGACCGGCGGCCTCGCGTGAACAACCAGACCTATCGGGCCGAGCCGCCCGTGATCGAGGACGACGCCGCCATCGGGGCGGGCTGCATCCTGCTCCCCGGGGTGCGGATCGGGGCCGGGGCCCTGGTGGGGGCGGGCGCCGTCGTGACGAAGGACGTGCCGCCGGGCGCCGTGGTGGCGGGCAATCCCGCCCGCC
>CAZCJT010000297.1:0-3922 GCA_964498565.1 uncultured Acidimicrobiaceae bacterium | reverse complement strand
TCCTCGGACGACTCACCCTCGGGCACGTCGGTCGGCGAGAGGCTGATCTTGCCGTTCGGGTCGATGTCGTCGACCCGGACCTCGATCTCCTGACCGAGCTCGAGCTCGTCCTCCACCTTCTCGATGCGGCGCTTGCCACCGATCTTGGAGATGTGGAGCAGGCCGTCGCGACCGGGGAGGATGTTGACGAAGGCGCCGAACTTGGTGATGTTGACGACCCGGCCCATGTAGATCTCGCCCGGGTGCGCGGACGGCGGGTTGACGATCAGCTCGATCTGGCGACGGGCCTCGTCGACGGCGGACTTGTCGGTGCCACCGATGGTGACCACGCCGACCATGCCGTCGTCGTCGACGCCGATGTCGGCGCCGGTCTCGCCCTGGATCTGGTTGATGACCTTGCCCTTCGGGCCGATCACCTCGCCGATCTTGTCGACCGGGATCTCGAAGCTGATGATCTTGGGCGCCGTGCCCTGGACGTCGTCGCGAGGCTCCGCGATGCACTCGTCCATGATGTCGAGGATCTTGGTGCGGGCGTCCTTGGCCTGCTGCAGCGCGCTGGCCAGCACGTCGGCCGGGAGGCCGTCGATCTTGGTGTCGAGCTGCAGGGCCGTGACGAACTCACGGGTGCCGGCGACCTTGAAGTCCATGTCGCCGAACGCGTCCTCGGCACCGAGGATGTCGGTGAGGGTCGTGTACTTGCCGTCCTCGTAGATGAGGCCCATGGCGATGCCGGCGACGGCGGCCTTGATCGGCACGCCGCCGTCCATCAGCGACAGCGACGATGCGCAGACCGACGCCATCGAGGTGGAGCCGTTGGAGGCCAGCACCTCGGAGACGAGGCGGAAGGTGTAGGGCCACTCGTCCATGGGCGGGATGACGGGCAGCAGGGCGCGCTCGGCGAGCAGGCCGTGGCCGATCTCGCGGCGCTTCGGGCTGCCGACGCGGCCGGTCTCGCCGTTGGCGTGGGGCGGCATGTTGTAGTGGTGCATGTACCGCTTCTTCTCCTGGGGGCCCAGGTTGTCGAGAAGCTGGTCCATCTTCGGCATGCCGAGGGTGAGGACGTTGAGGACCTGGGTCTCGCCCCGCTGGAACAGGCCGGAGCCGTGCGCGGTGTCGAGCAGGCCGACCTCGGCGGTGACCGGGCGGAGGTCCGCCGGGCCGCGGCCGTCGATGCGCACGCCGTCGTTCACGACCCGCGAGCGGATGACGTCCTTGAGGACCGTCTTGATCGCGTTGCCGATCTCCTTGTCGCGGCCGGCGAACTCCTCGGCCAGCTCGTCGCGGATCTCGGCCTTGACGGTGCGCTCGGCGGCCTCGCGGTCGGCCTTGATGGCGATGGAGCCGACCTCGCGGAGGCGGTCGGTGGCGACCTCGCGGACCCGGGCCAGCACGTCGTCCTGGTAGTCGTCGGCGGCGGTCCACTCGAGGGGCGGGCGGGCGCCGTACTCCTCGACCAGGCGGCGCTGGGCGTCGATGGAGTCCTTGATGGACTTCTTGGCCTCTTCCAGGCCCTGGGCGATGGCCTCTTCGGTGACGAAGGGGGCGCCGTCCTGGTAGTGCTGCCAGGCCTTCTCGGTGCCGTTGGCCTCCACCATCATGATGGCGATCTGGCCGTCGTCGGTCTCCCGGCCGGCGACCACGAGGTCGAAGGTGGACTCCTCGATCTCGTCGTGCTCGGGGTGGGGCACCCACTCGCCGTCGGTGTCGTAGGCCATGCGCACGGCGCCGACGGGACCCTCGAAGGGCAGGCCGCTCAGCATCAGGGCGGCGGAGGCGCCGTTGATGGTGAGGACGTCGTAGGGGTTGCGGCCGTCGGAGCCCATGATCGTGGAGACGATCTGGGTCTCGTTGCGGTACCCGGCGGGGAAGCTCGGGCGCAGCGGGCGGTCGGTGAGCCGGCAGGTGAGGATGGCGAGGTCGGTCGGGCGGCCCTCACGACGGAAGAACGAGCCGGGGATGCGCCCGGCGGCGTACATGCGCTCCTCGACGTCCACGGTGAGGGGGAAGAAGTCCATCCCCTCCCGGACGCTCTTGGCCGCGTTGGCGGTGACGAGGGTCTTGGTGCCCCCGATGCTGGCCAGGACGGCGCCCTGGCTCTGCCGGGCGAGCTTGCCCGTCTCGAAGACGAGCTCCTTGTCGGCGCCGGCGATGGGCGCGGAGACCCGTGTGGGTTCGGTGGTCATGTGTGTCTGGCTCCTGTGTTGCCGGCGACCGCCGCGCCCCCTCGGGCTGCGTGCGGCGGATCGGGCCGGATCGTGGGGCAGGGCCAGTTCCCAGTCGGCGCACCTCCGAAGCGATGTCGGAGATCGGCGACTGGCAGCTGACCGATGCTGCCCCGTGTCTTGGTGGTTTGTTCGGTGGTGCGGGGGACGCGTGCCGGGAAACGGCGACGAGCGGCCACTGGGGCCGCTCGTCGTTCACATCCTCAGCGGCGCAGGCCGTGGGTGGCGATGATCGCCCGGTAGCGCTCGACGTCGTTCTTGCGGACGTAGTCGAGGAGCCGCCGGCGACGACCGACCATCTTCAGCAGGCCGCGTCGGGTGTGGTGGTCCTTCTTGTGCGTCGAGAGGTGCTCGTTGAGGTGGTTGATGCGCTTCGTGAGAAGTGCGATCTGGACCTCAGGCGAACCCGTGTCCGTCTCGTGCAGGCGGTGCTCGGCGATGAGCTCCGGCTTGAGGCGGTCGATCTGCTCAGACATACGTGGAGGACTCCGTTGACGTGCGGTGGGTATCGGACCCGGCTGCCCCAACCGACGTGTGCGAGGAGGGGAAGCGGTGGCGTCGTGCGCTGCGCCCCGGGGTGGACCCCGCAAGGCGCGACGGCACGAGGCCTCCGGCCACCCTACCAGGCATCGGTGCCGCTACGGCACTGGCGTGGACTCGAGGGCCGGCTTGATGTCGTAGCGGTACGCCGGCCGGCGCCGCCGGGCGGTCAGGCGGGCGAAGTCGGACCGGGGCGTCATCGCCCGGATGGGGGCGCCGGCGGCGTAGAACGCCTCCTCGACGTCGTCGAGCGTGGCCAGGTCGGGGTCGAGGCCGCGGTCGCGCACGGCCTCGCGGTACGCCTCGCCGAAGGGCCCGTGCAGCAGGTCCGAGACGATGGCGGGCAGGGTCTCGGGGTCGCGCAGGGGCCAGCAGTGGTTGGCGCCCTCGATGACCACGAACTGGCCATTGGCGCGCCGGGCCGCGTCCTTGGACGTCTGGAGCGGGACGGCGAAGTCCCGGGTGCCGTGCACGGCCACCACCGGGATCTGCTCCTGGGCGAGGCGCTGGAGCATCCAGCGCGAGCCGCGGCTGCGCAGGATCGAGACGGCCGGGCCGAGGAGCCGCCACGGCCGGCTGGCGTGGCCGATCAGCGTGGGCGCCAGGAGCCGTCCCAGCTTCAGGGCCTGCTGGGGGTTCTTGAGCACCGGCGGCGTGGTGATGGCATCGAGGGCCAGCAGCACCACCACGCCGGCCATGGCCGGCGGGAACAGCCGGCCCACGTTGACCATCCGGTCCCAGGTGTCGCCGACGATGGCGTCGACGAGGATCACCCCGATGGCGCGATCGGGCTCCACCGCGCACAGCTGGGTGACGACGCGGCCCCCCATCGAGTGACCGGCGAAGAAGGCGCGCTCGATGCCGAGCTCGTCGAGGGTGCGGCCGAGCAGACGGGCGTAGTCGCCGAAGTTGGCGCCGCCGGCGGGCAGGCCCTGGGTGCTGCCGTGGTTGGCGGTGTCGATGGCCACGACCTTGAAGCCCATCGACACCAGCCGGGACAGGGTCTGGGCGTAGAGGAAGCCCTCGGCGGTGAAGCCGTGCACGAGCACGAGCGGCACACCGCGGCCCGACACGGTGACGCCCACCTCGTGGCCGTCGGCCAGGCGGAAGACGTGGCGGGCGAGGCGCGGCGCCGAGACCCGGCCCCGCTCGGCGGCGCC
>CAZCJT010000296.1:0-3933 GCA_964498565.1 uncultured Acidimicrobiaceae bacterium | reverse complement strand
GCGACCCGTTCGAGCCGGTGGGCTTCGCCTGCGGAGCAGTGCGTGTAGGCCAGCAGCCACCGCTTGGCCGACGTGGCCCCGGCCGCGATCCACGCCGACGTCGGCCACAGTGCCAACAGATCAGCCACCAGCCGACGCCGAGCCTCCTCCACCGCAGCCGCCGACGCCGTCACCCGATCCAACCGCTCCCGGGCCACGGCGGCGCTGTCGGCGCAGCGGGCGTAGGTGGCGGAACCGGTCATGGAACAAATCGTACGAAGGGGGTACGACAGGAACCCTCGTCCCGACGAGCTACAACGGCCGCAACCGCCCGATCTGCACGGCGAACCCGTCGGCGACGTCGACCTCGGTGGTCAGCAGATCGGGGTGCTCGAAGAATCGGACGCGCAGGTCGTCGACCTCGCCCTCGTAGTCGAGCGGCGGCCACGAGTCCATCGGCCAGAGGTCGTCCTTCACCACCACGCCACCGGGCGACAGCAGCGAGCGTGGGTCGAGCGTGGCCCGGTGCAGCGGTCCTTCGTCGCACTTGGTGTCGAGCACCAGCAGGTCGAAGGGCGCGTGCGCAGCGAGCTCGTTGGCCTCGCCGTGCAGGACCGTGACGCCGGGGTGGTCGACGAACAGGTCGGCGGCGGCCGTGGCCCGCTCCTCGTCGAGCTCGATGGTGACGACCCGGGAGGAGGACGGCATCGTCGACAGCATCCAGGCCACGCCAACGCCGGTGCCCGTGCCGGTCTCCCCGATGACCCCGTCGACCACGCCGCCGGCCAGCGCAGCCAGCATGCGGCCCGTGCCCGGGTGCACGCACAGCGGGAAGCCGATCGAGCGGGCGAGCTCGACCGCCCGCAGCACCAGCGGCGGCACGCCGTCGGCCTCCGTCCACCCGTCGTACCGTGCGGTCCCCTCGTACGTCACAGCGCCGACCGTAGGCCCAGCCGCCCGTTGGTTGCCGCCGTGACCAGGGTCGTAACCTCCGGCCATGGTCGATCATGCCGAAGGTTTCGACGCCGCTGACCTCTCGAGGTGGGAGGCGGACCTCGCCAAGGAGCTGCGGGGCAAGCCCGTCGAGGATCTGACCTGGACCACGCCGGAGGGCATCGAGGTCAAGCCGCTCTACACCGAGCACGACCTCGAGGGCCTCACCCACCTCGGCGGCCTGCCCGGCCAGGCTCCGTTCGTCCGTGGCCCCTACGCCTCGATGTACACGAACCGGCCGTGGACGCTGCGTCAGTACGCCGGGTTCTCGACGGCCGAGGAGTCCAACGCCTTCTACCGCCGCAACCTGGCGGCCGGTCAGCGGGGCCTGTCGGTGGCCTTCGACCTCGCCACCCACCGCGGCTACGACTCCGACCACCCCCGCGTCGTCGGCGACGTCGGCAAGGCGGGCGTGGCCATCGACTCGGTGGAGGACGCCAAGATCCTCTTCGACGGCATCCCGCTCGACCAGATGTCGGTGTCGATGACGATGAACGGGGCGGTGCTGCCGACGATGGCGAACTACATCGTCGCCGCCGAGGAGCAGGGCGTCAGCCAGGACCAGCTGTCGGGGACCATCCAGAACGACATCCTCAAGGAGTTCATGGTCCGCAACACCTACATCTACCCGCCGACGCCCTCCATGCGGATCGTCGCCGACATCATCGGCTACACGGCGACCCACATGCCGAAGTTCAACTCCATCTCGATCTCCGGCTACCACATGCAGGAGGCGGGAGCGACGCTCGAGCAGGAGCTCGCCTTCACCATCGCCGACGGCATGGAGTACGTGCGGGCCGCCCAGGCCGCCGGCCTCGACATCGACGCCTTCGCCCCCCGCCTGTCGTTCTTCTTCTGCATCGGCCAGAACTTCTTCGGCGAGATCGCCAAGCTCCGCGCCGCCCGCCTGCTGTGGGCCAAGGTCATGAAGGAGCTGGGCGCGAAGAGCGACAAGTCGCTGATGCTGCGCACGCACTGCCAGACCTCGGGCGTGTCGCTCACCGAGCAGGACCCGTACAACAACGTGATCCGCACCGCGTACGAGGCCATGTCCGCCGTCCTCGGCGGCACGCAGTCGCTGCACACCAACGCCTTCGACGAGGCCCTGGGCCTGCCCACCGAGTTCTCGGCGCGCATCGCCCGCAACACCCAGCTGATCCTCGGCGACGAGACCGACGTGACCAAGGTGGTCGACCCGCTCGCCGGCTCGTACTACATCGAGTCCCTCACGGCCGGCCTCGCCGACGCGGCCTGGGAGCTCATCGAGGAGGTCGAGGGCATGGGTGGCATGACGAAGGCCATCGAGGCCGGCATGCCCAAGCTGCGCATCGAGGAGTCGGCCGCCAAGCGGCAGGCGCGGGTCGACCGTGGTGAGGACGTCATCGTCGGCGTGAACAAGTACGTGCCGGACAACGTCGAGATGGTCGACGTCCTCGACATCGACAACGCCGAGGTGCGCGAGTCCCAGATCCGGCGCCTGGAGCAGATACGGGCCGGCCGTGACCAGGCCGCCTGCGACGCCGCCCTCCTGGCCCTGAAGGAGGGCGCGGCCGGCGACGCCAACCTGCTGCAGCTCTGCGTCGACGCAGCCCGGGCCCGGGCAACGGTCGGTGAGATGAGCGACGCCATGGAGGCCGTCTTCGGTCGCCACAAGGCCGAGGTCCGCTCGATCCACGGCGTCTACGGCGCCGCCTACGCCGACGACCAGGACTACGCAGCCCTCCTCGCCCGGGTCGACGGCTTCGCCGAGGCCAACGGGCGGCGCCCCCGCATGCTCGTCGCCAAGATGGGCCAGGACGGCCACGACCGGGGCGGCAAGGTCATCGCCACCGCCTTCGCCGACTTCGGCTTCGACGTCGACGTCGGCCCCCTCTTCCAGACGCCCGAGGAGGTCGCCCGCGACGCGGTCGAGCAGGACGTCCACGTCGTCGGCGTGTCGTCCCAGGCGGCCGGGCACAAGACGCTCGTGCCCCAGCTCATCCAGGAGCTCCGCAGCGCGGGCGCCGACGATGTGCTCGTGGTGTGCGGCGGCGTGATCCCGCCGCAGGACTACGATTTCCTCCGCGACGCCGGCGTGTCCGCGGTCTTCGGGCCGGGCACGAACATCCTCCAGGCGGCTGGGACGGTCCTGGACCTCCTCCAGGGGTGACGCCCCGCCGATGAGCCTGGCCGACGACGTCCTCGCCGGGGACCGGCGCGCCCTCGGCCGAGCCATCACGCTCGTCGAGTCCACCCGCGCCGACCACCGGGCCGACGCCGTCGAGCTGCTGCAGGCCGTCCTGCCCCACACCGGGTCCGGGATCCGCCTCGGCGTGTCCGGGGCGCCGGGCGTCGGCAAGTCGACCTTCATCGACGCCTTCGGCTGCCACGTCATCGACCAGGGCACGACGCTGGCCGTGCTGGCCGTGGACCCCTCGTCGGGTCGGTCAGGCGGCTCGATCCTGGGCGACAAGACCCGCATGGAGGAGCTGGCCCGCCGGCCGGAGGCCTTCATCCGACCCTCCCCCGCCGGCCGCACGCTCGGCGGCGTGGCCCGTCGCACCCGCGAGGCGATGCTGCTCTGCGAGGCGGCCGGCTACGGCGCCGTGCTGGTGGAGACCGTCGGGGTCGGCCAGTCCGAGACCGCCGTGGCGGAGATGGTCGATCTGTTCTGCCTGTTGGCCGGTCCGGGCGCCGGCGACGACCTCCAAGGGGTGAAGCGCGGCGTCATGGAGCTGGCCGAGCTGCTGGTGGTCACCAAGGCCGACGGTGACCTCGCCCCGGCGGCCAACCGGGCGTCGGCCGACCTCAAGCACGCCCTGCAGCTCCTGCGCCCGCTCCACCAGGCGTGGACCCCGCGGGTGGTGCTCACCTCCGCCCACACGGGCACGGGGCTCGCCGAGGTCTGGGACGCCGTGCTCGAGCACCGCCGGGCGCTGGAGGCATCCGGCGAGCTGCAGTCGCTCCGAGGTGAGCAGGCCC
>CAZCJT010000295.1:0-3946 GCA_964498565.1 uncultured Acidimicrobiaceae bacterium | reverse complement strand
AGGGCGACGGGATGGCCCAGGCCGTCGCCCGGGCCGGCCTCGTCCTCCAGTGCGCGCTGCCCGCCGCCGTGGCCGGCGGCTGCTTCGTGCTGCTCGCCGACCTCGAGATCTGGGCTGCCCTCTCCCTGCTGCTGCTCGTGTCGGCCTACGAGACGGGCGACTTCCTCATCGGGTCCGGCTCGGTCAACGCGTTCGAGGGCCCCCTCGCCGGCGGGGTGGCCGTCCTCGTCGTGACGCTGGTCGTGGCCGCGCTGGGCTTCCCGCCGTTCGGCGTCGGGGAGGCCTTCGCCTTCGGGCTCCTCGTCGCCCCCGGCGCCTTCGCCGGCCAGATGCTGGCCTCGGCGATGCTGCCCCACGCCCGGGCCTTCGCCCCCGCCCTGCGCCGGATCGACAGCCTGCTGCTCGTCGCCCCGCTCTGGTACCTGGGCATCGACGCGCTGGTCGTCTGACGGGCGACGTCGGCACGGGGCTGGAGTACCCTCCGACCCGGTCCTGGACCGGACCGCACCACCGGGAGCAGACGTGCGCGAGACCCTCCGAACCATCACCGCCGACGACTACCTCGGTGACCTCACCGCACTCGACATGCGGGAGCTGCGAGCGCGACGGGCCACGTGCCAGGACGTCGAGACCGGCCTGTCCTACCTGCGGCGCATGGTGCAGGGGCGCCTCGACGTGGCCGAGGCGGAGCGGGCCCGGCGAGCCGACCGCATCCCCTCGGGCGACGACGACCTCGAGGACCTCATCGCCCGCCTGCCCGAGCTGCTGGCCCACAGCACCCGGTCGCCCGGCAACGGCCGCCTGCCGTCGGCGATGGGCATCGGCGACATCGACGAGGACCTCGCCGACGAGCTCGACCAGATCGCCACCACGGGCCGCCTGTCCGAACCCGACCAGCTCACCGACGACGAGCTCGCCGCCGTGGTGACCGCGCTCGAGGGCTTCGAGCGCCAGGTCTCGGACCTGCGCCGGGCGCTGTTCGACCGCATCGACGCCATCGAGGCCGAGCTGACCCGCCGCTACCGCACCGGCGAGGCCTCGGTCGACAGCCTGCTCTCCTGAGCGCTCTGCTTGACTGCCGCCATGAGCAGCCCTCCGGCGATCCTGGTGGTCGACGACGAACCCCAGGTGCGCAAGGTGGTGCGCTCCGTGCTCGAGGCCGACGGGTACACGGTCACGGAGGCGGCTGACGGTCCCGCCGCCCTGCTGCTGCTCAACAGCATCAACGGCCCCCGCGGTCCCCACCTCGTGGTCCTCGACGTGATGATGCCGGGCATCGACGGCATCGAGGTCTGCCGGCGGATCAACCACGGCCGCTCCAAGGTGGTCATGCTCACCGCCCGCGACGACGCCGAGACCCGCTCGGCTGCCGAAGAGGCCGGCGCCGACCGGTACCTCACCAAGCCGTTCTCCGCGGTCGAGCTCCTCGACACGGTGCGAGAGCTGCTCACCGACGACGCCTGACGTCGTGAGCGGACCCGGAGCCGATTCCGGTGCCCCCGGGTCGGGTCGCACCGGCACGGGGGACCAGGACGAGGGCGGGCTGGGCGCGCTCGGGGCGTTCATCCGCGAGCAGCGCCGCGACGCCAGCCTCTCGATGCGCAAGCTGGCCGAGGCCGCCGGGGTCTCCAACCCCTACCTCAGCCAGATCGAGCGGGGCCTGCGCAAGCCGTCAGCCGACATCCTCCAGCAGCTGGCCCGGGCCCTGTCGATCTCCGCCGAGACGCTCTACGTCCGGGCCGGCATCCTCGACGGGGATCGCGGGGATGTGGACGTGATCGGCGAGATCCTCCGAGACGGCTCCATCACCGCCGACCAGCGCCAGGCGCTGATCCGGGTGTACCGGTCCTTCCGCGCCGAGACGGCCGGCGCGAAGGCCGAGGTACCTGATCGGGACGGTCAGGAATCATCGGGAGGCGAGGGGCGTTGACCGCCACCGTGCAGCGTCTCGCGGTGCTCTCCCTCCACACCTCGCCCCTGGTCCAGCCGGGCATGGGCGACAGCGGCGGCATGAACGTCTACGTCCGCGAGCTGGTCGCCTCCCTCGCCCAGGCCGGCATCGACTGCACCGTGTACACGCGGGCGTGGGCGCCGGACCTTCCCGAGGTGGTCGACATCGAGCCCGGCTTCCGGGTCGTCCACGTGGAGGCCGGGGGGTACGACCTGGCCAAGGACGACCTGCCCGAGGTGCTCGACGCGTTCACCGACGGCGTGCTGGCCCACCTGGCCGAGCACCCGGTCGACGCCGTGCACGCCAACTACTGGATGTCCGGGGTGGTCGGCCACCGCATCAAGCACACCCTGGGGCTGCCCCTCGTGGTCACGTTCCACACGCTCGGCCGGGTCAAGTCCGCCGGCGGCGATCCCGAGCCCGCCCACCGGATCGAGGCCGAGGCCTCGGTCATCGGCTGCGCCGACGCCATCCTCGCCAACACCGCGGCCGAGGCCGACGAGCTCGTGCACCACTACGGGGCCGACCCGACCCGCATCGAGATCGTGCCGCCCGGGGTCGACCACGCCTTCTTCAGCCCCGGCGACCGCGGTGGTGCCCGGGCCGCGCTCGGCCTCGCCGACGACCGCCCTGTACTGCTCTTCGTCGGTCGCATCCAGCCGCTGAAGGGCCTGGACGTGTCGGTGCGGGCCCTGGCCCGGCTCCAGCACGACGATGCTGTCCTGCTGGCCGTGGGCGGCACCAGCGGCCCCGTCGGCCAGGCCCACCTGGACGACGTGGTCGACGAGGCCCGAGACCTCGGGGTGCTCGACCGCATCCGGTTCGTGGAGGCCCAGCCCCACCACCTGCTCTCGACCTTCTACCGGGCCGCCGACGTGGTCCACGTGCCCAGCCGGTCCGAGAGCTTCGGCCTCGTCGCCCTGGAGGCTGCCGCCTGCGGCACCCCGGTCGTGGCCACCGCCGTGGGCGGCCTCCAGGTGCTGGTCCAGCACGGGCGATCGGGGCTCCTCGTCGACGGTCGCGAACCGGCGGAGTGGGCGGCCGTCACCGATCGCATCCTCGGCGATCCCGTACTGGCCGAGCGCCTCGCCCTCGGCGGCGTGGGCATCGCCCGCGGGTTCCGGTGGTCCACCACCGCGGGGCGCCTGCGACGGGTGTACGCCGACCTCGCGGTCCGGGCGCTGGTGGAGTGCGCCGCGGCCTAGGCCACACTCGACCCGTGCAGCACGCCTCCAGCCCCGCCGAGCTCGCCGCCCTCGCCTCCGCCATCGAGGAGTGGCTCGAGGTCCAGCGCGAGGACAACCCCGTGGTCGCCGCCGTCGAGCGGGACGAGGACCCCGCCACCCTGCGCTGGTTCGTCCGGGTCAACGGTGAAGAGAAGGACGTCTTCTCCATCTGGTTCGAGCTCCGCCAGCGCACCCTGCACTACGAGACCTACGTGATGCCGGCGCCCGAGGAGGACCACGCCCGCTTCTACGAGCACCTCCTGCGGCGCAACACCCGCCTGATGGGGGCGGCCTTCTGCATCGGCGACGAGGACGCCGTGTTCCTGGCCGGCTCCATCCCGAACCACGCCATCGACCACGACGAGCTGGACCGGATCCTCGGCTCGCTCTACGCCTGGACCGAGCAGTTCTTCCGCCCGGCCCTGCGGATCGGGTTCGCCAGCCGCTTCCCCGGCTGAGGACTCTCGTTGCATCTCATGCACTCCTGTGCCACTGTGGTGCGTGCGGGTCGGTGCCCGGACCGGTCGGGGAAGCCGGACGTGGCGCCGACCCGCCAGACCACGACCTGAGCCTGCTGGCGAGGGCGCCTCGGTAACGTCCGGCCATGGACCGGGCAGCACTGCAGATCGTCGGCGGCGGCAAGATGGGCGAAGCGCTGCTCGCCGGCCTGCGCCGCGCCGACCCCGGGTTGTCCGTGCGCGTCGTCGAGACCCATCCGGCGCGGGCCGACGAGCTCCGTGCCACCCACGACGGCATCGAGGTGGCGGCC
>CAZCJT010000294.1:0-3947 GCA_964498565.1 uncultured Acidimicrobiaceae bacterium | reverse complement strand
GCAGCTCGCGCGCGGCCCGCGCGAGCCTCGGCCAGCGATGTGAGCGCCCGCTGAGCGATCTCCGCTGCGAGGTCGAGCATCGACGGGTCAGCGGCGGTCAGCTGTGCCGCCAGGGACAGCAACCGGCTGGTCTGGTCATTGACCTGGGAGCCGTCAGGTTCCAGATCAAGGTCACCGCGGCGAGGACCGGGCTGGCGGGCCGGAGTCGTCGACTCGGCGGGGGAGAGCAGCTCGTCGAGCCGGGCCGGATCAATGACCGTCGGCCGGGCCGAGCACCGGACACCGTGGGCGTCCAGCTCGCGCAGGCGAGACTGCACCGTTCCCGGCGACAAGCCGTGGTCTTGTGCCAGCTCCCGTACGGACCGGTCGACCTGCACCAAGCCGTCCGGGCGTCGACGACCGTGATCGCGCACGAGGCGATTGGCGAACCGCAACGACGCATCGCCGCAGAACGCCACCGGCCCGCCCGCGGATCCACCGCCATCGTCCGCATCCCCCGGTCTCGCCGCTTGCGCAATGACTTGCGCAAGCCGATGGGATACCGGCGGGTTGGCAGAAGAAGCTTCCGCAAGTGCTTGCGCAACTGGTTGCGCCTCGTTACTCTGCACGCAGGACCTCCGGCTCCTCGCGGGTCGGTGGGACGTTGATGAAAGGTTCCAGGACCGGGTGTGATTCGAGACTGGAACTTGAACAGCCGACAGGAAGGGGAGCCCGTTGCCGCGGGTTCCCCTTGTCGTTACACGAGTGTGATTTGACCAGTAGACCTGATCCCGACGCCGCAGTGGTGGACGGTGCCCATGTCGGCACCGCAGAAGCGGCCCGTCGCCTCGGGGTCAGTGCCTCGTACGTCCGCCAACTGATCGCTGCCGGGGACCTTCCTGGCGTGCGCGTCGGGCGCGCATGGCGCATCCCCGAAGCGGACCTCGAACAGGCGGCACGAGCGCGGTTCGCCCGCCCCCGCCAGCTTGCGCAACCTGCGGCGCCACTTGCGCAACCCGCAGTGGCGGATGCGCCGTTGAGCGCCGAGGACGCCTTCGCCATCGAGCGAGCGTTGCTGCAGTCCGAGAACGACCAGCTCCAGCGCCGCCTGGCCGAAGCCCACCAGCAGAACCTGCAAGGCCAAGTCGAGCAGCTCCAAGCCCAGGTCGACGACCTGCGCGCCCAGCTCGATGCACGCGACGACGTCATCCGCACCCTGCTCGCCGCCCGCATCGCTCCGGCGTCGTAGAGCCGGTCGGTGACCGGCGCTGCGTCGCCGTCAGCCATGGCAGGGGGGTGGTCACGCACTGTGCGCCGGCTGGACGAGCCGATCGCCGAACAGCCGGGCCTGGCGGGCTGCGACGTCGACGCGGGGATGGCGGCGCAGCGTGCGAGTGCCCAACGGGCCGGCTGACACCTTGACTCGGTAGCAGTCTGGGTGTGGCTGGTCGACCAGGCGGAACCGCTCGATCCGGGCGAGGGGATGCTTGAGGCGGCGGGCCTGCAAGCCGACCCGGCCGGCCAGGTCCTCGTCGCCGACCACGGTCGGGCCGTGGGTGGCGATGCGGGCCAGTTCGACCCACAGCACCCAGGCGGATGGTCCGAGCACGGGGAGCCACGCAGTGCGGGACCAGGAGCCGTCGACGGGTTCGGAACCAGGCGGATACGGGCCGGGGTGGGCTTCGACGTGGAACTGGGTGGTGGGGGAGGGGTGCATGGATGTTGTGCCTTTCGAAGGACGGGCGGTGGGCGCCCCGGGTGCGCCTGGGCGGGCGACAGGGCAGCTACGGTTGGCGGAGCCGCCTCAGCCGGCTCCGTGTGCTGACTCACCACCCCTCGAGCGGGACCGCTCGGGCCTGGTCCTGTTCGGGAACGTGAAGGTGAGTGGGGCAGTGATGGATGACTTCGAGGAGTTGGCGTCCCGGTTCGGAGCACCCGCCTGGGACCTCGACGGTGCTGGACTGGTGGCGACCCCGGCGGTCCTGGCCACCGCACTGCGCGACGGCCTCCGCCAGGCCGGACTGGTCGACGTGGTCGTCACCGGCGTGGCCGGCGGGATCCGGCGACGTCGCCGGCTGACGAGCTTCGAGCTGTCCGAGACGCTGCCCGGTGACACCACACCGGTGGCTGTCATCGCGGTCGTCGCTTTCGGCGCCTCGCTGGCCCCGGCCCGGCGGGTCACCGCCGGCGCCCAGGTCCGTGTCCACGGGCACCTGGACTGGAAACCCGAATGGGGACAGCTACGCCTCATCTGCGATGACGTCGAGGTCGTGGCCCAGACCTCCGAGGTCGCCCAGGCTCGAGACCGGCTGGTCCGTGACCTCATCGGCGAAGGGCTCTGGCAGGCCCAGGACCGGCTCGCCGTCCCGAACCGGCCCCGCCGCATCGGCCTGATCTGCGGGCAAGGCTCGGCGGCCGAAGCTGACGTGCGGGCGTCGTTGCCGGGGTGGGCGGGGATCGAGCTCGTGGTCGGCCATGCCCCCATGTCGGGGGAACGAGCCGCCGACACCGTGGCCGGCCAGATCCGCGCCATGGCCACCCACACGCCGCGCCCCGACCTGATCGTGATCGCCCGTGGCGGGGGAGCGCGCTCCGAGCTGGACTGGGCCGACGTCGGCCCGGTGGTCCGGGCCATTGCCACCAGTCCCATCCCGGTGTGGACGGCGCTGGGGCATGCGACCGACTCGACCATCGCCGACCACGTCGCCCATCGAAGCTGCGTGACCCCGACGGCTGCGGCGACGGCGATCGTCGAGGTCCTACGAGACCACCACCACGACCGTGAGCTCGCCGGCCCACAGCCGACCGCCGGGCAACCTCACCACGGCCGGTTTGATCTGGCGCCTGTCGACGCGTTGGCGCTGGTGCTGGTGGTGGCTGCGGTGCTGGTCGCCCTGGCGTTGTTGGTCTGACCGCGCCGCCAGGGCCCTCGCCGCCGGCAGGGGCGGGTGCGGGGAGGCAGAACGTGGCCCGGGCGGCAGCCACGAACCGGCGCTCGGCCTGACGGCGATGATGGCGGAACGTGCGCTCCGAGGCGATGCCACGCTCGGCAGCCGCCCTCGACAGAGGCACACCACGCACGACGACATCGACGATCAACGCGACGTCGGCGGCGGCGACCTTGCCGGCGGCGACGGTGTCGTCCACGACGCAGGCCAACAAGGCGTCGGTGCCGGCATCGAACGGCTCCGGTTCCGGCGTGTCCGCCAGATTCGCCGTCGGGTCCTCCTGGCTCAGGTCTCGCACCGATACCGGCGGGTGGACGAGACGCTTGCGCAGATCCAACAAGATGTTGGCGGCCACGTTCCCGGCCCGGTGCAGCGGATAGGCCGAGATCAGCTCCCACGCGATCCCCATCACCTCGGCCTCGAGATCGTCCACGCCCACCTGGCGACCGGCTGGTCGGCGCCGATGACGTCCCAGCTCGGCCACCAACCCGGGCATCAGCAACGCCAAGGCGACCCGGCGGGCATCACGGCATCGGCGCTGCACCGAACGCTCCACCAGCGCCCGCAACAGCCCGTTCTTGTCTGCCGGCTCAACCCTCGGGTCGGCCATCCAGAGCGCCGCATCAGCCCAACACGTCGCCCCCGGACACATGCCCAGCACCGAACGGGTCCGGCCGGCCAGACCGTCATCGACGGCCAGGGCCTGCCACTCCTCGTCGAGCTGGGCGAACAGCTGCCCCATCGCTTGGGTCCCTTCGTCGGTGGGTCGGTTCCAACGACGAGCACCGTCGGGCAGCGAACGCACCGGAGCGGGACCAGGACTGCGCACAGCGGCCAAGAAATCCCTCCGACGACGACCAGCGGCCCGGTCACCCGGCGGCGGGCGGACCGTGGGCCGGGCGAGGTGTCCCGACCGGTGCCCGCAGCGTGCGAGACCGCATCCGCACTGGCGGTCGGTGCGCCCGGAAGGCACGCACAGGCCCAGGTCACCAGCGGTTTCCGCCGCCCACGGGCGGCGAC